>JANOIK010001162.1:0-21438 GCA_031407585.1 Planctomycetota bacterium
TCCCTCCTCGGTCCCTCGCTCCGCTACGTCGGAACTCCGCGTCGCGGCTAACATCCTTTTCGATCCTGCTCGTAATCCCAATCGTAATCGTAATAGATACGCTCCCTCCCGGCTCCTTGCTCCCTGCTCCCTGCTTGCCCCATACTGTGTCCATGCCCAACGAGCCTACCGAAGAAATCACCCCCGCCTCCCTCGCCGCCGCGCTCGCCGCCCGCGGCATCGACGTCCCCGCCGACCGCGTAGAGTTGCTCGATAAATATCGTATCGCGCTCTGGCGGTGGAACGAGCAGCTCAACCTCACCCGCCACACGACGCTCGCCAAGTTCGTCGACCGCGACGTCGTCGACAGTTGGGAGCTCGCGAAGTTGCTGCCCTCCGGCCGCCGCGTGCTCGACATCGGGGCCGGCGGCGGCGTCCCCGGCCTCGTCATGGCCATCCTCCGCCCCGACCTCCGCATGACCGTCTGCGACTCGACGCAGAAGAAGGCACGCGTGCTCGAGGCCATCGTGCAGGAGCTTCCCCTACCGGTCGAAGTCTTCGGCTGCCGCGCCGAAGAGGTGCTCGCGCTCCGCACATTCGATGCGCTGGTAGCCCGCGCCGTTGCGCCGCTCGCGAAGATTCTCTTCTGGCTGGCGCCTCACTGGGGCGCCTTCGACGAGCTGCTCGTGACCAAAGGCCGCTCCTGGGTCGACGAGCGCGCTGAAGCGCGTCACCGCGGATTGTTAAAAAGCAAAGAACTTCGCAAGGCCGCCGTGTACGCGATGCCCGGCGTCGGTGATGAAAACACCCCAGGTGAGAGCGTCATCCTCCGCGTCACCCGCGGCCCCGACGGCATCGAAACCGGCGACCTTGCATAAAACCGCCGATGGCATCGCTGCTCTGCAAGTTGCGCCCGGGGATAGCCGCGCCACTTCCCATCTTCTAAAATCAGTCCCTCATCTCCGACCTTGGCGTCCTTGGCGTCCTTGGCGGTTCTCTTAAAAACTTCCACAGAGAATGCGAGGCTCATCATGTCCGAAGAAACCCAAGAAGGCGCGAAGACCGCCGCCGACCAGCAGCAGCAAATGCGCGTCCAGGTCGACGACAAGCACGCGGTGACCTCGTATGCCAATTTCTGCCGCGTGACCGGCACGCCCGAGGAGCTGATCATCGATTTCGGCCTGAACTCGCAGCCATTCGGCGTGCCCAGCGAAGCGGTGCAGATCACGCAGCGGATCGTGACCAACTACTTCACGGCAAAGCGCATGCTGCACGCCCTGCACCTGAGCGTCCAACGCCACGAGCAAGCCTTCGGCGTCCTGGAAACCGACGTCAACAAGCGCGTCGTCCGCCAGCCCCAGGGTTAAACAATTAGCCCCCGGTTCTTCAAACCGGGGGCTTTTTTATGCGCCGGTTCTTTAACCCGGGGGGCTCTCCACGCACCGTTCTGCGCTACAGAGTCGCAAACGCCTCGTCTGCGACCACCACAGCGAAGGCCTTATCGTCGGCAGGCCGATCTGACGGTCGACGCGGCGCCACGCCCCTTGGATCGGCGTCACGCAAGTACGCGGCAATCACCGTGTCGCGAACTTCGGCAGATGCCAACCGCCGCGGGGGCGCATAACGCGGCCTAACCGTACGCACTGGCGTCCAGTCGAGTTGCAGGATCACGTCGTCCGAAATCGTGGGCTCGTCCGCGGCGACCACACTCGCCGCCGCCGCGGGGTCAGCGCTCGCTTCGAGATTTGTCTCCGCCGGCGACGCATTGATCCACGCATAGTTCGGCGTCACGCCCTGGCCGAACTGCCGCAGGAGAAGTTGCAAGTCGCCTGCGTCGACGGCGCCGCTGAAGTCCGGATCATTCGCATGACCGGGCCCGGGGTAGGTCGTGCCCAGCAGGCGTTGCCAAATGAGAATGTCATTCCCGTCGATGCGCTCGTCCTGATTGTAGTTGGCCGCCCATAGCAACGGCTTCGCCGCGGCCCCGACGTTCCCTTGCCAGATCGCCAGGTCCGGAGCGTCAATGGTTCCGCTATGATCGCCGTCCGCCCCGAAGCCGGGCGGCGAGACCGCGTTACCGAGCGTCTGCTCGTAGAGCGTCCGATCGGCCTCATTCACCACGCCGTCGCGCGTGTAGTCGCCCACCGGCCAACTCTCCATCCAAAACAAGCGCGCGCCGGAACTGCTCGATCCGATTACCTCGATCGTGCCATTGCCATCGAGATCGGCGATCGCCAGCGGAGCCACGGTGTTGGACTGCGTGTGGAATTCGATGTACGTGAAACTGGTGAGCGACTCGCGGCGGAACCATCGGTAGCTGTATTCGTTGCTCACGAGCACGTCGAGGTCGCCGTCGCCGTCCACATCGACTGCCTGCACGCGATCGACGGCCACAGGGGTGCCGCCAGCGGATGTGATCGCGGAAACCCCCACCACGCGTCGTGTAAACGATTGCTGGCCATCGTTGTCGAACCACTCCACGGCCCCGCTCGAGAGCGCGACGATGTCCATGTCGCCGTCGCCGTCGAAGTCGCGCGGCGCCACGTCGCGCCCATTCACGGGCGTTCCGCTCGAAACGGTGTGCAAGGTGAACGTCGCCGCAATGTTCTCGTACCACGCGATCGCGCCGCCCGAGTTAAGCGCAAACGACGCGGCAAAATCCATGTCGCCATCGCCATCCATGTCGGCGGCGCGGATCCCCGTAGCAATGTACGTCGGCGTAGTCAGCGGAACGACGTTCGGGAAGCCTTGACGTCCATCGTTGAACAAGATCGAAATGAGGGCTGAATTGCCCGCGATACGCGACGCGATGATGTCGAGATCGCCGTCGCCATCAACGTCGGCCAGGTCGAAGACGCCGCGAAGCTCAGAAACTGTCGAGGTAGGAGCCCGATAGTTGAATGACTCTTCACCATTGTTCTCAAACCACCCCACGCCGTTCTGGTGGATGACAACAATATCGGCGTCGCCGTCCCGGTCGAAATCGGCGGCGCGCAAGCCCAAGGGGATCGGCGAGGTGGTGAGGCCGATCGTGTGCCTCAGAAAGGCGCCGTCGCCCAGACTCTCGTACCAGGCTGTCTGATTGCTCCCCCCGCCCGCGAGGATATCGGCGTCGCCATCGCCGTCGATGTCTGCCGTGCGAACGATCTGGGCGCTTTCGATGTTGGACGCGAGATAGTGGAACTTGCCGAATTGGCCGGAGGATTCTGCCAGCGGCGCGACGGTCAGTTCATAGTCCTCAACCTCGCCGTCAAGCGCCGCCCCGCGCGGACCCAGCCCGCCTGCCGTGCTGATGCGAACTCGGGCAAACGTGACGCCCGCTTCCGCCGTCGCCGGCACGGCGAACGTAAAGGCGTTGTCCCCCTCGGCGACAAGGACCGCGCCCAGAATCTGCTCCTCCGAACCGCCAAAGCTCCCATCGCCGTTGAAGTCGATCCACGCATCGACGCGCGCCCCGCCCGGCGCATTCTCTACGGTGATCACCACGCTGCCGCTCGCACCGCCGACCTGTAAGTCCCCGAAGGCGACGCCATCGTCATCGACGTCGTCGCCGTCCGCATGAGCCGTGGGTTGACCGTCCGCCTCCACATCGCGCGCCGTCCCCAGCCGCGGCCCTACGCCATTGTGAACGGGTCCCTCGCCCGCGCGCGTCACAGGATACGGCGCCGGCGCGTCGCCGTAGTCGGGGTCCACGAGGTCGAAGTTTTCGAACCAGACAACGTGAGCGCTCCCCGCAATCTGCGAGGCGACGGCGTCGAGGTCGCCGTCCCCATCCATGTCGGCAACCGCCACCGGGCTGTAGACCGTGCTGAGCGACGCCGCGAGCTGCCGACGGAGGAAAAGCGTGGAGTCGACGTTTTCGTAAAGGTCGAGCGTCCCCGCGTTGCCGATCGCCAGAATGTCCAGATCGCCATCGGCGTCGAAGTCCGCCGGCGTCACGCCACGAGCCTGACCGCCCGCCTGGATCGGGTGGCCGACAAATTCGTTATTCGCAATTTGCTCGTACCAGGCGACGGAGTAGCCCGACCCGCTCGAGTTTGCGGTCGCAACGATGTCGAGATCGCCGTCGCCATCCAGGTCGCCCGGGACAGCGTAGTCAGCGCGGCCGCCGAAGCTGGAGATCGGGGCCAAGGGAAGTTCACGTTCCACAAACCCCAGAGCGCCGTTGTGCTGGAACCACGAAACGGAGCCTCCAGCGACAATGACGTCCACATTGCCATCGCGATCGACGTCGGCAACCGCGACGCTGCGGGGAAAGCTGCCCGTCGTACCGACGAGGCGCGTGGTAAATTGCTGATCGCCGTCGTTCAGCAGGCAGTAGACGCTTCCGCTGCCGCCGGCCATCACGATATCGCGGTCGCCGTCGGCGTCGATGTCGGCCACGACATGTCCCCCGGCAAAGGTCGGGACGTTGACCGCCGCCGTTCGACGCGTAAAGCTCTGCTGGCCGTCGTTCTCGTACCAGATGACGAGCGAACTGCCCATGCCAACGACGTCGAGGTCGCCGTCGCTGTCCAGGTCGGCAACTTGGATCTCGTCGGAGCTGAGGCCCGTTGAGAAATGGCTCGCGATGACGTGCGGAATAAACCCGCCCGCGCCGCGATTCTCGTGCCACTCCACGCCCTTGAACCCGTCGAACGTGTGCGTCACCACGTCGGGGTCGCCGTCGCCGTCGAGGTCGGCGACCGCCATCGCGAACGCCGCAGAAGCCGCAATCGCCGTTGGCCCCCCGAACAGACCCGTGGCGGGAGCGCGCGGCAAGATCGTAACGGAATAATCCTCGACTTCTCCGTCGAGCGCCGCGCCGTGGACGCCGAGCCCGCCCTCCGTGCTCAGGCGAAAGCGTGCGTAGGTGACGCCAGGCACAGCCCCACTTGGAACCGCGAAGGCGAGCACGTTCGAGCCGGCGGACACGGGCGTTGCACCAAAAATCTGCGCCTCAGCGCCGCTCCACGCCCCGTCGCCATCGAAGTCGATCCACCCGTCCAGCTTTGCGCCCGCGGGAGCATTTTGAACGTCGACCGTGATCGTGCCGACCCCCGACTCCATCGACACGGTCCCGAATGTGACGCCGTCGTCTTCAAGCTCGGCTCCAGCCGGCTCATGCGACCCTTGGCTCTCCGCGTCGCGCAACGCGCCCAGCCGCGGACCGGCGGCGTTGTGACGCGCCCCGTTGCCCTGCACCGAAGCACTGCCGTACGAGCGCGGCACGTCGCCGAAGTCGTACTCCGCGAGCTGCCGATACCAGCCGATCGGAGTACTGCCCGTCCCTGCGGTGACCAGATCGAGGCGACCGTCGCCGTCCAGATCGGCGGGAACGACGCCATAGTGGGAGCCTGCGGTCGACACGATCGTGCGCCGCGTAAAGACCTCGCCGCCGTCGTTCTCGTACCAGAAGACCCGGTTCGATCCGGAAGCCGCGACGTCAACGTCCCCGTCGGAATCCAAGTCGGCCACCGACACGCCCAGTGGGAACCAAGTCGCGGCATCGAGCGTGTGACTGGCGAAGTTCTGAGCGCCGTCATTTTCATACCAAACAATGCCGACGCTCGTGACCGCGGCGAGCACGTCCATGTCGCCGTCGCCGTCGAGATCGGCCGTAGCGACGCCGCCAACGTTTTGCGTGCCCGCAGTCACGTTGTGGGGCGTGAAAACGCCATTTCCCCCGTTTTCGAGCCACTGAATGGGCTGTCCGGAATTCGATCCGGCCAAAATATCCAGGTCGGCGTCGCCATCCATGTCCACCACCGAGAGCGCGCTGGCGAACGAGAGCGAACCCGTCATGACAACCTTGGTGAAGACCTGATTCCCATTATTGAGGTACCGCGTAACGTCCCCCGACGCGCCGCTCACGACGTCGACGTCACCGTCCCCGTCGACGTCGACCGCGACGTTCGCGGCCGGGCTATTGGTCGAATCAATGGTGCGCTGCGTGAAGGAAAGATTGCCCGTGTTTTCGTACCAGGACAGCCGCGAGCCGGTCGACGCAAAGAAGTCGACGTCGCCGTCGCCGTCGATGTCCGCGGGCGCCATGGCCCCTAGGCCGCCAGAGAAGGTCTGCGTCTCTGGCCCGAATCGACCGTTGACATTTTCGATCCAGGCGGAGTTCGTGAAGAGATCGAGGTCTCCGTCGCTGTCCAGGTCCGTCGGAAAAATCTGGGTGGCGTCGGCGAAGCTGATCAGCTCCAGTCCCCCGAAGACGCCGCTGTCTGCCGGCACGACCGAGACAACATAGTCTTCAACCTCGCCATTAGCGGCGGCCAGGCCGCCCGATGGATTAAGATTACCTACCGTGCTCAACCGAACGCGGGCGTACGTGTGGGCGCCGAGCGCCGCCGATGGCACGTTGAAACTAATGACATTGTCGCCCGCCGTGACAGTGAGGTTGTCGGCGATCTGGTCCCCGACCGACGTCCAGTTGCCGTCCCGATTGAAGTCAATCCAGGCGTCGAGCTTCGCCCCGGCCGGCGCGTTTGAGACATTGACCGTCATCGTCGCCGTCTGGCCCACGCGCAACACGCCAAAGACGACGCCGTCTTCATCCGAACCGTCGCCGTCAGCCGCGAAGTGCGGTTGACCGTTGGGCTCGGCATCCCGAAGTGCGCCCAGCAGGGGCCCCACCGCCTCATGGCTGGGGCCCGACGACCCCGGCAGAGTTGGATACGGCGCCGGCGCATCGCCGAAGTCCGCGGCCAGCAGAAGCCGCCGCTCGAGCTGCTCAACGGTCAGCCGCCGCCCATGCGGACGCAGTTCGTTTCGCCGCCCGCGTCGCCTGGGTGTCGCCATGAATTGACCGAAAGAAAAGCCGTATGGAAAACGCCCCCGCCGCCGACGATTATAACCCACCACCATTAGCCTCCGGTCCTTAAAACCGGGGGATCCGACAAAGGGCGGCGTTTAAACTGGCGCAGCCGCAAGTCGTGCTCGCGGCCGCGCCTTCGATATCCTTGCCGAGGGTAGCGTCTAGGCCTTCTTTGCCCGGCGGGCCTTGCGCTTCGCCTTGCGCTTCGCGACGCGCTTCTGCACGCCTTCGATGACCTCCGCGACGAACTCGCGGATCGGACCCTTCTTCTTCGCCCGCTTCTTGGTAACCTTCTTCGCCGGCGCCTTGGCGGATTTTTTGACAGCTTTTTTCGGAGCCGCCTTTTTCGCCACCTTCTTTTTCGCCGCCTTCTTCTTAGCCATGAGAACCTCCTTGTGATTGGGGTGATCCCTGAACGGGAAAACGCCAATCATATCACGGCCGGCGAATTTTCAACCGCCATTACCGGAAGTCGGACGCAATGAGCGCGAGCTCAAGCTCCAGACCCCCGCCCTCGACATCGTCGCTTGACTCGCCGAGCGCCTCACCGGCCAACCGCGCTCGCACCGGCCAACCTTCCGCCACGGACGCGAGCGCAGCATCGGTCGCAGCGACGTCTGCCGCGCGCGTCTCTGTCGGGGCCAACTCGGCAACGCCGGCCTCGGGCAACTCGTCCGCCGCGTCGAACATTCCCGACCACGCCAGCCCGCTCACCGTGCCGCTGCCTGCGAACGCCGCCCCGCTCGCGCCTGTGGGGGTCGCCGCCGGAGCGCTCGCCGGAGCCGCGGCCGCGCTCGCCGTGGCGCCGTACCCGCCGCGCCACACGGCCAGATCGAGCGCGTTGATCGTGCCGTTGGCATCGCCGTCCGCCCCGCTGCCGGGCGTCACATTCGTCTGCCCCAGCGTGCGCTGCCATACCAACAGGTCGTTGCCGTCGGTATCGCCGTCGCCGTCGAAATCTCCCCGCGGGCGGGCGCGGAACCAGGACACCGAATCGTCGGCGACGGACGCGGTCACGACGTCCAGCCGACCGTCGCCATCGACGTCGGCCGCCACGACGCCGCGCACCGATGCCGTCGCGGTCGTGACGACGCGGTGCGCAAAGGCGCCGCCGCCGTTGTTCAGAATGATGGCGACGCGGTCTTCGTCGCTCGACGCCGCGAGCAGATCGACATCGCCGTCGCCGTCCATGTCGGCTGCCTGCACGCTCCAGGCGCCGGTCAGACCCGAGGGAACCAGTTCCCCGGGTGCAAACCCGCTGCCGTTGCGGCGGTACAGCAGCACCGGGTTGCCCCCCACGCCGGCTGCGATGATGTCGTTGTCGCCGTCATTGTCGATATCCGCCGCGATCACGCTGCGATACGCGCCGATGTTGTCGCCCAGCACGCGCGTCGTGAAGACTTCCGCTCCATTGTTCTCATACCAACCCACATCGCCCGTGCCCGCCGACGAGTACAACACGTCGATGTCGCCGTCGCGATCCATGTCCGCGGCGAACACGCCGAACACAGCCGTCGTCGTGGCCGGCAGCAGAATCTGCGTAAAGACCTGGCCGCCGCTGTTCTGGTGCCACGCCGTACGGCTGCCATTGGCGGAAAGCACGTCGAGGTCGCCGTCCGAATCGACGTCGGCCACATAAATGTTCTTAACGCCCGGAGCGGCAGAAGCAATCGTGAGCGGCGTAAAGACCTGATTGCCGTCGTTCTGGTACCAGGAAATCTTATTGTCCGCTTCCGCCGCCGACAGAATGTCGACGTCGCCGTCGCGGTCGAGATCGACGGCGTAGACGCCGCGGACGCCCGCCGCGTTGGCGGCGATGGTGTGCGAAACGAACGTCTCGCTGCCATTGTTCTCGTGCCAAATCACGTCGTTGTCGCTGAACGCCGCCGACACGAAGTCCATGTCCCCGTCCGAGTCGACGTCCGCCGCGAACACGTTGGTCACGCCGTTGGCGTTGTTCGCGATGGTCTGCCGGCTACCAAAGTTCCCGCTCGCGCCGATCGCCGGGGAGATGGTCACGGCGTAATCCTCGACCTCGCCGTCAGCCGCAGCGCCCTCCGGCGTGTTCGACCCCAGCGTGCTCAAACGAAAACGCGCGAACGTCACGCCCGGCATCGCGGTCGCGGGAACGTCGAACTTGATCGTGACCTGCCCGTCCGCAAGCGGCAGCGATGTGAGCCGCTCGCCCGGTCCGCTCCAAGAACCGTCGCGATTGAAGTCGATCCACGCGTCGAGCCGCGCAGCGATCGGAACGCCTTGGACCGTCACAACGGCCTCTGCGCCAAGCTGTCCCACGCGAAGGGCGCCGAACACAACGCCGCTGTCGTCCGAACCGTCGGCGTCGGCCGACGCCGAGTGAACGCCGTCCGCCT
Organism: Planctomycetota bacterium; assembly: GCA_031407585.1. Classification (GTDB taxonomy): domain Bacteria; phylum Planctomycetota; class Planctomycetia; order Pirellulales; family Lacipirellulaceae; genus Lacipirellula. The sequence goes on from JANOIK010001162.1 coordinate 9,154, forward strand.
CCGAATCGCGCGACGCGCCGAGCATACCCCCCACAGCTTCATGGCGGGCGCCGTTCTCGGCGAGCGTCGTCGGATACGGCGCCGGCGCGTCGCCAAAGTCGGCCGCCATCAGCAGACGACTCTCCAGCGACTCGACGGCGAGCGCGCGGCGAATGGAAGTTTTGAGACGAAGCGCAGACCGAGTGCGGCGGCGGGTCGACATGGCTCAGAAGATGTGGCTCAAGGTGAAGAGTCGGCGCCCCTTGGCGCAACGCGTTTCAGTGCGAGCCCATCAGTATACCTGGGCGGTCGCGCCATGCGAGCAAATGACGCGAACTGTCCGAAAACGCCACATGGGCCTTGATGGAAACGCCCCAAACGACGGCGTGAGTTCCCGCATCCAGAGGCCGTTTTTTACCGCCCCTGGCTCAACTGCCTGCTCTGCTCCATCGCGTCTTCCGCCAGCCGAATGTACCCCATTTGCTGCGTGCCGGCGAACGCGCGCTGGTAGGTCACGCTCAGGGCCGTGTAGCTAAAGGGGTCCTTGGGCTCCAGTTCGCACACGCGGCGTGCGTGGGCGATTGCCTCGTCGTGCTGGCCCAGCCGCTGCAGCACCACGGCCAGGGCCGAGTGACCCAGGGCGTACGATTCGTCGACCCCCAGGGCGTCTTTCAGCTTGTCGGCGGCGCCTTCGAGATTTCCTTCGGCCTTGAGGCGGTTGGCCTCGTCGTAGAGAGTGACCACGTCGGACATAGTGCGAAATCGGCGGGGAGAATAGGGAATGGTAGCCGGACGGCCACGCCGTCCGGGCGAAGTGCATGCAAGGCGGGAAACAACAAAGCGTGCTAGCAGCAACTGGCAGGTAACCGAGGCAGGTCGAACATTTGAACGGCCGCCCGAACGGATGTTAACGATTGGCGCCAAGGGACTTGCGCCGCGGAATGGTGATTTTACCCCCACCATCGGCCCGTCGCCACTGCCATCATAACGCCGCAGCCGGGGGGCGTCACGATGGGGGCATTTCCACCACTTGGCTAAGCCGGAGGAATTGGATCAACCGATATAACCCAGAGCACCGCCCGGACAACGAGCCCCTGCTCGCGTTCGAGCCCCCGCACGCCGACTCGGCCACCGCAGGAGCACCCATGCACGTCCGCATTCATCCCACGGCGATCGTCAGTCCCCTGGCCGTCATCCACTCGAACGTTGAGATCGGGCCGTTTGCGATTGTCGAAGCCGGGGCGGTGATCGGGCAGGGATGCCGCCTGGCGGCCCGCGCGACCGTGAAATCGAGCACCATCCTGGGCCGCGACGTGGCCGTGGGCGAAGGCGCCGTGCTGGGCGGGGCGCCGCAGCACATCAGCCCGCCGGCCAACCCTGGCCGCGTGGTGATCGGCGAGCGGTGCGTTCTTCGCGAGAACGTCACAATCCATCGGGCCATGAAGGAAGAGGGCGAGACGCGCATCGGCAGCGACTGCCTGCTCATGGTCGGCTCGCACGTGGCGCACGACTGCATCGTCGGCAGCCGCGTCATCCTCACGAACAACGTTCTGCTGGGCGGGCACGTGCAAGTCGGCGATCGGGCCGTCGTCGGCGGCGCCGCCGCGGTGCACCAGTTCTGCCGCGTCGGCCGGCTTGTGATGGTCGCCGCGTGTGCAAAGATCGTCCAGGACGTGCCCCCGTTCGTGCTCACCGATGGCACGGCGGGCATGGTCGTCGGACTCAACAAAGTTGGCCTGAAGCGATCCGGCATGACCGACCCCGAGATCCTCGAAATCAAGCAGGCCTACCGCACGATCTACCGCCAGGGCCTGCCGTTCGCCGATATGGTGGCGGCGCTCGAAGCCGAGTACGCCGCCGGCCCGGCCGCGGAGTTCGCCGAGTTCTTCCACGGCGGTAAACGCGGCTTCGTCCAAGAACGTCGCAGCCCGCCCAAGGCGGCCATCCGCATCCACGCGACCGTCGACGAAGACGCCGACGAGGTCGAGTCGATCGCGTTCAAGCGCCGAGCGGGCTAACCGCCCCGCCGCTCGCGGCTTCGCGCGCCATGCCACGCGCGCACTTTTTCGTCAAACGACAGCCCCCGGCGCAAGCCGCCGGGTTTTCTGACGCGACGCTTCCGAGCACGCGCAAAAAACAACCCCCGACTTGCGCCGGGGGCTATTCGCTTGTTTCTCAGCTCCGCGAAAATCCGCTCGATCCGCGTTCATCCGCGGCCAATTCCTTCTCTCCTCATTTCGCCGCAGCCAGCCGCACCTCTTGCGGCCGAGCGTCGCGTCGTCTTTCGTCAAAAAATGCTTGACCGGACCAACGAGGGCCCTACAATCGCGGCCATTGCCAGAAACTCTGGTCCTGCCATATCTTTTCCATCGTCGACGCAACTCGCACATCTTAGGAGTTACGCTAATGCACACGTCCTCCAATCGGCGCCCTCGTCTCGCTTGTCGTTGGGCTCTCGGTGCGGCGCTCCTAACGGCACAGGCAGTCGACGTCCAAGCTCTCCGCGCGGACAACTTCACGGTGACCGGACAGCGCTATCACGCCCAGGTCACGGATCATTACTGCGCGTCCGCCACCATTCAGATGATGCTCGACTGCACGGCGGTGCGCACGACGAATCCCTACATCAATACATTTCTCATGGCGCCGGAAGCGCCCTTCATCCCGCCCGCCCGTCACGTTGTTCCGGGCGCCCCGATCCCCGAACAGATCCCGCAACAGCCCATCTACAACGCCGGCCAAGTGACGTTCTCGCCGCAAGGCGCCATTTACAATCTGATTCACGGCCAGGCGACGTTCACGCCCACGGCAGGGCCTAACGCCGGCGTGCCGCTCTTCTATAACAATCCGAACTCGCCGTGGCCGAGCGCGGGATCGGGCAACAATGCCATCCAATGGGCGCTGAACGTTTACGATAACCCCAACGCCGGCGGCTTCGGCAATCACGCCTATGTCGCGTACAACGTCCCGCCCACTCCCGCGTGGGGCGATTGGGCCTCGAGAACCATTGCCAATGCCATCAAGAGCTTCGACGTCGCCGCCCAGGTGACCATCGGCTCCGGCGCCCACGCCATCGCCGTCACCGGCTACACCACCAACGGAACTCCCGGCCGAAACCAGGCGTACGACATCACCGGCTTCTACGTCAACGACCCCTGGACCGGCTACGCCGACAGCCAGAACATCGGCGTCAAAGGTCTGGGCGTCCACGCTTGGGTCAAGTACGGCTGGAGCCGCAATCCGGTCAAGCCGTTGGTCAACGTCCCCGGCGTGGGGCTGGTCAACGCGGCGCCTTCCGAATGGTTCCGAAACTTCAACCCAGCGCCGGGGCAGGCGGGCGAAGGGGCGTACATGTCGGGCTTGGGATACAAGTTCGTCGTCGAACCGCTCGGGCCCGAAGCCCTCGACGACGGCAACGGCGGCTTGCTCGAAAGCGTTCCCGCATTGGCGCCCTTGCTCCCCATGCAGCTGGACGCACCAGGCGCCCTGGCCGCCGCCAGCGCCGCAATCACGAGCGGCGACCTGCAAAACCTCTACGGCCTCTCCGGCGGCGCCTTCGACTCCGCGAATATGCTGATGATTGACCCGCTCGACGAAGCCGACTGGTTCGTGCCGTATGTGCGCGCGGGCGAGTACACCGGCGCCGTCCTGGTCAGTTCCTACACCGGCGAGATTCAACAGGCCTCGTGGCTCGAGGCGGCGGACGACGTCGACTTTAGCCTCGTGGAGCTTTCTCAGATGTACCAAGACATCTACGCGGACATTAGTCCCGGCGGCAACCCGCCCTTCGTACCCGAGCCCGGCACGCTGGCGCTGGTGCTCTTGGCGTGGCCCGCCCTGCGACGTCGCCGCGCTGCGTGAGACATAGACAAGCGCGCATTTTCGATACAAGCAACAGCCCCCGGCGCAAGCCGCGGGGTTTTAGCGCAACGCTTTTCGAGCAGGCTTAAAAAATAACCCCCGGCTTGCGCCGAGGGCTATACGGTAGTCTTTCAGATCAGCGGAAATCCGCTTCATCCGCGTTCATCCGCGGCCAATTCCCCGCAACTACTTCGCCGCGGCCAGCGCCGCCTGCGCCGCCGCCAGCCGGGCGATCGGCACGCGGAACGGGCTGCAGCTCACGTAGTCCAGCCCCACAGTGTGGCAGAACTTGATCGACGCCGGGTCGCCGCCGTGCTCGCCGCAGATGCCGCACTTCAGGCCCTTCTTCGTCGAGCGGCCCTTCGTGACGCCCATTTCCACCAACTGGCCTACGCCGGAGGCGTCGAGCGTCTGGAACGGGTCTTGCGGCAGCAGCTCTTCCCGCAGGTAGTCCGGCAGGAACGTGTTGATGTCGTCGCGGCTGAAGCCGAACGTCATCTGCGTCAGGTCGTTCGTGCCAAAGCTGAAGAAGTCGGCGTGCTCCGCCACTTTGTCGGCGGTCAGAGCAGCGCGCGGAATCTCGATCATCGTGCCGATCAGGATGTCGAGCTTGCCCGTGAATTTCTTCGCCGCGCGAACCGCGTCGATCGTCGCTTGCGTCTTCTCACGCAGCGACTTGAGTTCCGCGGCCGTGCCCACGAGCGGGATCATGATCTCGGCCTGGGCGTCGATCTTCTTCTCGACGCACGCAATCACCGCTTCGACGATCGCCGTGACCTGCATCTCGAGAATCTCGGGGTACGTGACCGCCAGCCGGCAGCCGCGATGGCCGAGCATCGGGTTCTGCTCGTGGAGCTGGGCGACACGCGCCTTCACGAACGCCGGCGTCACGCCAATTTCCTTTGCGAGCTCGCCCTGGCTCTTCGCCTCGTGAGGCAGGAATTCGTGCAGCGGCGGGTCGAGCAACCGGATCGTCACCGGCAGGCCCTTCATCGCCGTGAAGATGCCCACAAAGTCCTTCCGCTGCAGCGGCAGCAGCTTCTTCAGCGCCTCGCGGCGGTCGCCCTCGTTGTCGGCCAGAATCATCGCTCGCATCGCGGTGATGCGGTCGCCCTCGAAGAACATGTGCTCGGTGCGGCACAGGCCGATGCCCTCGGCGCCGAAGTCGCGAGCCCGCTTCGCATCCGCCGGCGTGTCGGCGTTGGTTCGCACCTTGAGCGTGCGGTACTTGTCCGCCCAGCCCATCACGGTCGAGAAATCGCCGCTCAGCTTCGGCTCCTGCGTGGCGACTTCGCCGGCCATTACTTCGCCGGTCGAGCCGTCGATGCTCAGCACGTCGTTGTAGCCGAAGGTCTTGCCGCCGACTTTGATCTTGCGCGCCTTCTCGTCGATCTGAATCTCGCCGGCGCCGGCGACGCAGCAGCGACCCCAACCGCGGGCGACGACCGCCGCGTGGCTCGTCATGCCGCCCGTGCTGGTGAGGATGCCGGCGGCCGAGTGCATGCCGTCGATGTCCTCCGGGTTCGTCTCTTTGCGAACCAGCAGCACCTTCTCGCCGGCGTGCGTGCGCTCCACCGCCTCGGCGGCCGTGAACGCCAGCTTGCCCACCGCGGCGCCCGGAGAAGCCGGCAGGCCCGTCGTCAGCAGTGTGGCGCCCTTCTTGGCCGCGGGAATGAAGCTCGGCAGCAGAAGCTGCGTCAGATCGCCGGCCGGAATGCGCTGCACGCCGGTCTTCTCTTCGATCAGCTTCTCCTTAACCATGTCGCACGCGATCTTCACCGCGGCCGGTCCCGTGCGCTTGCCGTTGCGCGTCTGCAGCATGTACAGCGTGCCGCGCTCGATCGTGAACTCGATGTCCTGCACGTCCTTGTAGTGCTTCTCGAGCAGATCCTTGATCTCCATCAACTGCTTGTGGATCTCCTTGTTCCACTTCGGCATCTCGGCCACCGGCAGCGGCGTGCGAATGCCGGCCACCACGTCCTCGCCCTGGGCGTTCACCAGGAATTCGCCGTAGAATTTGTTCTCGCCGGTCGAGGGATTCCGCGTGAACGCCACGCCCGTGCCGCAGTCGTCGCCCATGTTGCCGAACACCATCGACTGGCAATTCACCGCAGTGCCCAGCAGGCCTTGGATGTTCTCCACCTGGCGGTACTTCAGCGCACGCGGCTGGTTCCAGCTCTTGAACACCGCCTCGATCGACAGCTCAAGCTGCGTGAGCGCGTCCTGCGGGAACGGCTTGCCGTAGTGCCTCTGGAACGTCGCCTTGTAGGCATCGCACAGCTCGATCATGCCCTCGAGCGGCACATCGTTGTCGAGCTTCGCGTTGTACTTCTTCTTGATCTTGTCGAACGCCACTTCGAAGTGCTCGTGATCCACGTCGCACACAACGTCCCCGAACATGTTGATCAGCCGGCGATACGAGTCGTAGGCAAACCGTTCGTTGCCCGTCGCGTTCGCCAGCCCGACCACCGCCTCGTCGTTCAGCCCCAGGTTGAGAATCGTGTTCATCATGCCCGGCATCGAGGCCGCGGCGCCCGAACGCACCGACACGAGCAGCGGCGACTTGTTGTCGCCGAACTTCTTCCCCGTCTCCTTCTCCAGGATGGCGACGTTCTTCCGCACCTCGTCCATCAACCCCGGGGGCAGCTTCTTGCCGCTCTTGTAGTAGCCGTCACAGCACTCGGTCGTGATCGTAAATCCCGGCGGCACCGGCAGGCCGATGCTCGTCATGTCGGCCAGGTTGGCGCCCTTGCCGCCAAGCAACGGCTTCTGCGTCGCGTTGCCTTCGGTCTTGGTCTTGCCGAAGTAGTAAACCATCTTGCCGGCAGCAGCATTCTTCGCCATGGACTTCTCGGATTTCTTGGTCAGAACCTGACTCATGCGTGAGCCTGTCGGGTTGTGCGTGAAGGCATGCGCGGAGCATGCCACGGAACGCGCCGAGAACGCGACGATGGGACTCGTCAGCGGCGGCGCCGGTGGGCAGCAGCGCCGCAAACGGTCACTTTGCGCAACCGCGGCGCTCCTGGCAAAAACGAGCCGTACAGGCTATCCGGCGCTGCGGAGAGCGTCAAGCGGGCGCGTTAACGCGGCCGCACGCGGCTTAACGCCGCTCGGCGAGCCGCGTCCGCCTCAGAATCCCGCAGGAAACCAAGGCGCAAAGCAGCAGCCCGCCCGTCGCCGGCTCGGGGATGAACACCGCCATGGCGACGCCGCTAGTAAAGTCGTTCAACGTATAGGAAAAGGCCACGTTGCGCGTACCATTAGCGTCCAGGAGGAACTGAGTCGTCCGAAGTTGGATCACGGTGCCGCCGAACAGCGAGTCGCCAGTCTTAATCACCGTCGTCAGCGGGCCGCCATTGCCGATGAAGACCCCCTGGTTGCCGAAGTCTGACGGCTCGGTCGCGTAGAACGCCACGTACCCGCCAACCAACGACGGCTTCGAACCCTTGAGATTGGAGAGACCAAAGGTACCCCAGGGCGAGGGATCCGTGCTCTTCGCGATCGTCGTCAGCGTGCCGCCGTTGAGCGTCATGACGGCTTCCACGCTGATCTGAAGCCCGGAACTACCGTACCGACTGCCAAACGCGACGGTATTACCCTCAATCGACGGCGTATTGAGTTCATTAAAAGTACCAATGGGCGCCGGATCTTCTGTCTTGAGCAGCAAGGTCAGCGGCCCGCCGGAGCCGACGAACAGCCCCGTTGTGCCGGTGGGGTTGGCCAGTCGAGGGTACCGCGCGGTGAACGCCACCTTGTCGGCGCTAATGCTCGGCGTCGCAAAGACCGAGGCGCCGGCGGCGAACACGCCCACGGGCGCGGGGTCGCCCGACTTGGCAATGGTGGTGAGCCCGCTGCCCGCCCCCGCAAAAATCCCGCTTTGAAATGGGTTGCCATAATCGCCGATGAAAGCCACCGTGCCGCCCGAATTGTCGAAACGAGGCGGCTGGGCATCTCCAGTCGACGAATTCCCCACGAAGTTGAACACGCCCGACGGAGCCGGATCGCCGACCCTCGCGATCGGCGTAACTGTACAGCTGTTTAGAGCAAACATGCCGGTCCTCGAGCCGAAGCTCCCCGAAATCGCGATGACGCCGTTGTCCATGCCCGGCGCAGTAGCGCCGCCGAAATTACCCTGGGAGGAAGGGTCGCCGTTTTGGTAAACGGGCGTGACCGGTCCGCCGTTGCCGACGTAGAGATCCTGAGTGGCCGTGAACGCGACGTTGCCTTCGGCGATGCCGCCGACGCGCAAGGCTTGGAGCGCGCCGCCGCCGCCCGGCCGGGGCGTGTTCGAGTCGGCAATCTTCACGAACGAATAGCTGGCCGCGTGCGCGAGCGCGGGAAGAAGTCCTGCAAAGAGGGCCAGCGCCGTCAGGAGAAGGGAAGTCCGTCGGAATGTCCTCTTCATGAGATCGGCGCCTTTTGAATCAAGAAGTGTGAAATCCAGCCGCCAAGAGCGCGACCGCGATTTTAGACCGAACCACTCGCCGAAGGCAAGTTTTTCGCTGGCGCCCGTTCAGACCGCGGCGTTGCGTAAAACGCGCTTCCGGGGTCCAGATTCCCGCGACCCGTCCGTATCGGCCGAACATGCGCAAGCGGCGGGTTGTCCATTCGTTCACGCCGCTGCATCATTCTCGCGTTTCTTGCGAATCGCGCGCACGACGATCCAGCCAATCACGAACGGCACGCACGTGATCGTCGTCGACCCCAGCCAAAACGCGGCGACGTCAATCGCCGTCTGCGGCTTCGACGGATGGTCCGCCGCCTCGAGACGAAGCAGCCACTGCGACAGTGGCGCCCACACCGCCACAAACGCCATCGCCAAGAGCAAATGCCAGATGCGAAATCTCATCACCGCTATTGTAACGAGCGGGCGCCGCGGGTGAGGAAAGGGAAGAAAGTGCTTGCTTTCCCAGTTCCCCTCTGGGAGAACTGCAACTCGGCAATGGCCAAGAAACCACTGACGAGAAGGGGCTAATCCTTGATCGCGCCCCATTTGACCTCCGGGTCGATGATTTGACGATTGTCGCGCCTGCGATCCCATCTCAGGCTATCATCGACCTTGCACCGAAACCCTGCCCGCACCGAAACCCCGATCGATGAACTGAGAACGCTCATGAAACCACTACTTCGAGTTGCCGTCATGTTCCTGACGGCCGTTGGATCCGCAAGACTTTGCCACGCGGCAAAAAACATCTACTCCGGCGGAGTCGCTGACCAAAGACTCTATACGACCGATTCCGCCACGGCGGCGACGACGTTGATCGGGCCCATGGGAATCTCACCGTTCGACATCGCGTTCAACCCGTCCGGCCAGCTCTATGCCGTTGACAATGGCGCTACCCTCTACAGCATCAATCCCAATACCGCCGCGTCGTCGTTCATCGGCGGTCTTGGCGCGTTTATCAATGGCTTGGATTTCCACTCGAACGGCGTCCTGTACGGTTCAGGGAACGACGGGCTTTACACGATCAGTACGGCGACCGGTGTGGCCACACTCGTGGGAACGAACGGAGGGCTTTACTTTTCGTCCGGAGACTTGGCCTTCGCCAGCGACGACTCGCTGTACATGACGACGACCGGGAATCAGCTGGTCCAAGTGAGCACTCTCACGGGAGCGGCGACGCTGATCGGCGCCATCGGTTATCCCGACGTTTACGGCATCGACTTCATCGGCAGCACGCTGTTTGCCATTACCGCCGGGGGAGACTTGCTGACGGTCAGTACCGCAACCGGCGTGGGAACGCTCGTGACCGCCACAAATACCGGCTTCTTTAACGGCGGGTCGAGCGTCAATCCTGTTCCCGAGCCCGCTTCGCTCGCGCTGCTGTCGCTCGCCGGGCTGATGCTGCTGCGTCGTCGCCGCGTCTGAGCCGACCAGACCTTTGAATTCAACTCCGAAGCCCCGACGGCCACGCCGTCGGGGCTTTTTTGTAAACGGGGAGCAGCGCTCGACTGCTCCCCTAATTCTCCTCCGGTCCCCTCCCCTTGAGGGGGATGGGAGCACCGAGCACGGGCGACCCGAAGTCGCCCGAGCGCAGGTGCTACCGCTCGCGAAGCGACAGGGAGGGGTGATGCAGCGGGTACACGGACCACATTGCCGCAAACTCCGACAATAATAGCCGCAAGCTTCGGCTTGGGGTCTTCATCCGGAAAGAGACTTCGGCCGAGCGAAAGGCGCCGCGCTCAATCGGCGCCCGCCAGTTCATCATGAGAGCACCCACATCCCCTGCATTCATGCGGCAAGCAACGGATACGCAATCAACCCCGCGATCGCGGCGACTAAGACGATGACGGGTTCGGGAATCTTTCGTCCTGACCAGAGAATCCCGAGCGTCGCAACCATCACGCAGATCTTGAAGAGGTCAGGAGTCCACGCGTCACCGAAGATGGTGCGCCTGCCAAGTACCACCACCGCGCCCGAGATCGCTCCGATCGCCGCCGCCGTCACGCCGTCGACGAACGCCACGATGCCGGGTCGTTTGCCGTGCTTCTTGAAGTACGGCGCCGGCAAGATTGTCAGCAGATAGCACGGCAGAAAAATGGCGACCGCCGCCACGCACGCACCCGGCACTCCTGCCACGAGGTAGCCGATGAACGCCACGGTAATCACGACCGGCCCCGGCGTGATCAGCGCGACCGCCACGGCGTCGAGAAACTGCTGATCGTCAAGCCAACCAAACTCCTTCACGACGCCGCCGTACAAAAACGGAATGACGGCCAGGCCGCTCCCAAAGACGAACGCGCCTGCTTCGGTGAAGTACAGAAACATCTTCCAAAGCAATTCATCACTGGCGGCGGGAACCGCCAGCCCCAACGGCAGCGCCACGCAGGAAGCCGCCGGGCCCCGTCGCCGCGGCGGCGCTTTCACCATAACGCTCACAACCCCGGCCAGCAGGAACACCCAGATGATTTCCGATTCGGTGACGATCGTCGCCACGAAGCTCACGGCATAGATCGACGCCAGCAGTCGGTCGCCGCCGATCGTCTTCTTGGTCAGCTTATACGCGCTCCACGCAATGATCCCGATCACGCACGCGCCGACGCCGTAGAACACGGCCTGCATCCAGGTGAGTCCGCCGTAGGCGACATAGGCCCAGCCCAGCGCAAGCACCATCAAAAACGACGGCACGACAAACGCAAATCCCACGATCGTCGCGCCCAGGACGCCGTAATGGACGTAGCCGAGATAGATGGACAACTGCGCCGCCAGCGGCCCCGGCGCAAGCTGAGCCAGCGCAAGCCCTTCCCGGTAGTCCGACTCGCTAATCCAACCGCGCGACTCGACCAGATCGCGGTGCATGTAACCAACGAGCGCGACGGGCCCGCCGAACCCCCACGTTCCCAGGCGAAGGAAATAAGCGATAAGCTGGCGGAGAGAATAAGTGGGCGCCGTCATGGCATAGGATTCTACCGGCAACTCGCATCGATCCGAAACTGCGAAGCAGTTACACACCGAAGCCCAGGGTCGCCCGCGCAGCGGCGCACCCTGGGTCGACGTGACGACGCCACACGGTTACCCCAACGGGGTTACACACCAAACGCGTCACCCATCGCCGCGCTCCCATGTGGAACCCCTTCAGGGTTCACGTTGCGTTTCCGCTTATCCACCCAGGGTGCGCTGCGCGACCCTGGGCTGCGGTGTTGTACCGCGTCGCGGTACGACGAGCACCATCCGAGTCCGAAAATACTAGACCCAAGCTTCAACTCGGAGCAACAGCCCGTACACTCCGGCCGTCGTCGCCGGTAAGAACTTCGCGACTCTGAGCAGTCGCCATGGCGCCCAATAGGCTCTTTGGCGGCGCTGCCATCAATAGAGCGGGCCGAGGGACAAACTTGGCGTCCTACGCATGCTCACGTCGGCCGACCTCCGTGAACATGGCGCCCGCCCGTAGGAAGTTCGATGAAGGCGCCGTTCGGAGGGGGCAGTTATACTCTGAGAATGAAGCCAGTCCTTGCAACCGTCGTTTTAATCGCCTGCACGCCGCTGCCGCGGGCCGAGGCGCAGGTGGCCCAGTTTCGACATGTGGCGTTTATTACGAGCTCTACGCATAACGTAAACGCATCTTGTGAGCCGAATTCAAACAACGGCATCTGCTTCGGCGGGCATATGTCCGCCGATCAACTTGCCACCTATCGCGCTTTTGAGGCTGGCTTCATTCCGAGTTGGAACGGCAACGATAACATTTACAAGGCTGTTATCTCCACGACAATTGATAGCGCCAAGCAGCATGTCCCGATTCTCGGCGCCGTCTACAACATGCATGGCGACCTATTAGCCGTCGACGCGAACGACTTCTGGGATGGCACGCTTCTGACCGGGATCAACTACAACGAGAATGGACAACTGCTCCCTAATACCACCACTTTCTGGACGGGTTCAACCAGTTGACAGTCGCCGAGCTCAATCCGGCATTCGCTATGCCGGCGGTGGTCGTCCAATTTTGG
>JANOIK010001169.1:0-2705 GCA_031407585.1 Planctomycetota bacterium
CTGCGCGTGATCCACGAGACGCAGCAGTTCGACGACGCCCTGCACGGCCTCACCGCCGCGATCCACATGCTGACCGCCCGCCACGGCGGGGCAAGCAAAGCCGCATGACCGTACACGAAGATGCCAGCTTCGTCCCACCCATCGCAAGGAAGCGAACCACCGGGAGACAATTCCCATGGTTCGATCAACTCACTCAGAACTGAACCCCGTACTTCTCCGAGAGCTTCGTCCCGACGGTCTTGTGATCGACGGTGAGCTGTTGGAGCGTCTTCTGTGCGGCTGCCACCGCGGCGTCGATTGTGCTCTGCGATTGCTCGAGCTTCAGCTGCGTAGCCTGCGGGTCGATGTCGGCAATGCCGTAGGGCGCGTACATCCGCTGGAAGTCGCCGCCGTAATTGACCGTCCGGGCCGTCGGCAGGTAGCCCACACGGTAGTCGGTCACCACGGGCGCGCCGGATGTGTCGACCTGAGCGATGGCGCCGGACGCCTGATCGACCACCGAGCGGAACGTCGCCGCGACGTACTTGCCGTACTGCACGAGGTCGGCGTCGACGCCCCGCGTGGGCAGCGAGTCGACCTTGCGAGCGTAGTTCTCGATCCACATCCCGGCCTGATCGAGCGACGCGGCTTTCTGCAGGCGGTCGATGTCTTCGACGTACTTGCCGACGGCCCGGTAGTAACGCACCGACGTCTTGCCCATCGCCTGCTTCGCGACGTCGGCCGAAACGCTCGTGGTTGTGGCCTGTTCGGGCTCAGCCGATTCGAGCGTCGCGGCGTCGATCGCCAGCAGGCTGAAGATTCGCCGCATGCCGTCTTCGGTGAGTTCGCCCTCGAGCGCCAGACTGTTCGGCTGGGTCACGGCGGTCCAATTGGCGAACTCCGGCAGCGTGGCGCCGGCCTTCGCGAGGGCCTTGAGGGCGACCGGCTTCGCCACCGCGGCAAGCGGGCCGACGTCTTTGCCGAAGTCGAGCTGTACGCGGCCGACGAGCTTCTCGCCCACCGCGACGCCGAACTTCACGCCCTGGATGCTCGCGAGAATGGACGCTGCCTCGTCGGGCGAGATTCCCTTGAGCGCCTCGGCCTGCGCGGTCGCGACGCGCAGGTTCTCCTCGCTGAAGCAGTCCGCCAGGTCGACGGCCAGCAGTACTTGGAGTTGCCCGCGTTCGGCGCTGCCGACCATCTTCGCCAAGTAGGGCGAGAGCCCTCGCGAATCGCCCGCCTTCACGGCCTCGGCCCACCGCGCCGCGTCCTGCCGGCTCGCGGGCGTTATGACGCCGAATGTGCCGGCTCCGAATTTGAGCACACAAAGCTCGTTGCCGATCCAGGCGACCTTCATGCCGGCGAGCACGTCGTTGCGCCCGTGGCGGCGTCGCGCGATGTCTGCCTCGGACGGGTCGATCGACAGTTCCATCGCCGCCGCCTCCCAATCCGGGCGAAGCGTGCGGAGGTCGAACGCCGCTGCCAGCACGCCGCGCTTCGCGCTGGGCGGCAGAATGAGCGGCGCGGCTTCGAAGCCATCGGCGTACTTCTGTTGCCAACCCTCGCGCTGAGCGATGGGGCTCGCGTAGATGCCCTCGGCGTTAATGACCACGACGGCGTTGGCGCCATCGGGCAGGTACTTGGCCAGCTCAGCGAAAGTCGCGGCGCGTGCGTCGCCGGCAAGCGCGACGACTCCAGCGACAAGAGACCAACAAACGCCCGTGGTGCGAAGACGAGTCATGATGGGGGATCGCTATTCTTCAGGAGTGACGGAGGCGGTTTCGGAGTGCGACTCCTCGGTGGGATACGGCGCAGGCTCGCCGCGGAGCTCGTTGATCGCGTTATGCGCGGCTCGCTGCTCGGATTCCTTCTTGCTCTTGCCCCACGCCGCCGCGTAGCGCTGGGCGCCGATCTGAGCGGCGATCTTGAAGCATTTGCTGTGATCGGGGCCCTTCTCGTCCAGCAGCATGTAGTTCGGCGTCACGCCGTGCTCCCGCTGGGCGAGTTGCTGGAGCAGCGACTTGAAGTTGCCGCCGAACTCGCACGAGACGGCCGCCTCGATCTCGGGGACGACGTGCTCCAGAATAAACCGCTCCGCCGTGGACATGCCGCCGTCCATATAGATGGCCGCGACCAGCGACTCGAACGCCGCGGCCAGCACCGAGCGCGGCACCGTGGGGTCCGCCGCCATGCCCTTGCCGAGCAGCAGGTGCTCGTTGAGCGAGAGGCCGTCGCTGAGCCGGGCGCACGTGTCGCGGCTGACGACCACCGACTTGATCTTGGTGAGCTCGCCTTCGGAGTACTCGGGATACTGGTGGTAGAGCCGTTCGCAAACGACCATGCCCAGAATGGCGTCGCCGAGAAACTCCATCCGCTCGTTGGACGAGAGGCGGTCTTGCACGCCCGAGGCGTGCGTGAGCGCGGCCTCGAGCAGCCGCAGGTCGTGAAACTGATAGCCGACCTTCGCCTGGCAGGCTTCGAGAACGGCGGGGCGCAGTTCGAGGGGATCGGTCGCAGAATCTGTGCTCATCGCATTGTGTGCGTAAGCTGCGCGGCCGCAGCGGCCGGGACGACCAGCCGCTGCGGCGGCAAAGCTCTTGCTTAAGAGGGAGAAGCGTTTGCGCGGCGGCGCCGAACGAGCGCCGCAAGCGCGGGCATCGGACACGCCGCATGGCATTGCCGATGCTGGTTGTAGGCTAATCGGATCGCGAACCGGAGTCAATTGA
>JANOIK010001187.1:0-3228 GCA_031407585.1 Planctomycetota bacterium
CGCTTCTCGTCGGGCACCGCCGCGGCGAGCCCCGCCTGGCGCCGGAGTTCGCTTTCACCCTGCGGCGTCTCGTCGGCCAGGACCTCGTTCAGGCTGTAACGCCACTCGCCGGGCCGCTGCTTCAGCTTGAGCGCCGCGAGCACATCGAGGTTCTCGATGCGGATGACGCGGAAGTCGTCGGACTCCGGCGTCCGCGCCGTGAGCTCCAGCAGCCAGCGAATCGCGGGTTGGTTCTTTTCGTAGCGAGAGTCCTTGTAAGTCGCCTTGCCCGAGACAATGCGGAGCGTGTTGCGGGCGAGCGAGTCCATGGGCTGCGTGCGGCCGCCGAGGGCGACGGGCAGGCGGCCAAACTGGTGGATGTGCAGGTCGAGCGGCGCCTCGCGCGGCGGCGTGGCGAACCGCATGACTGTCGCCAACGCCAAGACCACGATTAACGCGGCGATGGCGAGCTCGACGCGGCGCGGCCAGGGGCTCGCCGGCCTCGGGGACGAGCCGGCTCGCTGGGTGAGCGCCGCGAACTGCTTGTTCGCTTCGTCTTCGCGCCGCGCGACAAAACGCACGATGCCCTGACCGAAATGGAAGAACATCCCCGTGGCGACGATCATGCACGCCACGTAGGGAATCATCCAACCCGCGTTGGTCATCACCTGCAGCGTGGTCGTGCGCTCGGTCCGCGGGTCGAAGCTTTGCTGATAGAGCGTATCCCCGCCGTAGCGCAACGGGTTGTTCATCGAGACCGACACCGTGCGGTCGATTCCTTTTTCGGGAACCTGGAAACGCACGACCGATTCAAAATTCTTGGCCTTCTGCGTACCGATGTAGCGGTCGTACCTGAATCGGTCCAGCGTCACTTGGTACGGTTTGGGAATTCGCTTGTAGCGAAGCGCCAACTCATACTTCTTGTCCTCAACCGAGATCGGCTCACCCCGCAGGACGGAGCTCATGAGGTACACGCCGAGCGACTTGCCGCCGTTCTTCGCGAGCAGCTCGACGTACGCGGCGGGACGGTCGACCTGTTGCTCGACGTCGACGCCCGCGGCGCTGGTGTGCTCATCGAGCACATCGAGCTGGCCGAGGCCTGCCGTGGCGATCGACTTTTCTCCTGGCTGCGCGTTGCGCGGCAGCGCGTTGGTGAAAAAGTCGACCACCCGGACATCGACGGGCAGTTTATCGCTCGAGATCGGCTGGCCCGAGTGGGCCGACTCCAGCAGCATCGCTTCGGGGATGACGGTCGACCGGTCGACGTCGCTCGCATCGGCGACGGTGAATGCGAGCTCCGTGTAGCGAATATCTTGGGCGTAGAACGCGGTCTGGCCGACGTCGATCGTCATCTGCGACTCGACGACGCGCTGTGCGGTGTACAGCTCGGTAAACATCGTGAGCCCGATGCCGCTGTGGAGCAGCACGATGCCGGCGCGTTTGCTGAAGACGGCCCAGCAGCCGGCGCCGAGGACGAGGCTGGCGCCCGTGGCCTTGGCGAGCTGCCACAAGATGCGGAGGCCCGAGGCGTTGAGCCGGGCCGCGGGGTTCGTGAACAGGTAGAGTGCGAGCGCGGCGAGCAGGACCGCGACCGCGGCCGTGAACCACCAGAGCCAGACCGCGGCAGATTTTTTTGCGGCGGCCCGGCCGAGGGCAAGCACGTAGACGAGCGTGAGCGCCGTGGCGCCAAGGGCGGCGCGGAGGGCGTGCCACAGGCCGTTGGCAAAGGTGGCGGACATCTCGCCTTCGACGGTGGTGCCGGAGCCGCTGACGATCACGGCGTAGGTGATCAGCGCGCCGAGCAGGATCGTCGGCCAGCCGAGCCACAGGCGCACGCCGCTGGCGGCCATTTTGAACCGCACGGCGTGGGCGGCGAGCAGGTTGATCGCCAGGGCGCAGCCGATGAGCTTGCCGCCGAAAAAGGGAAAGACGACTGCCGGGCTGATACCCCATTCGCGGGGGAAGAAGATGCGCAGCTCGATCATCGCCCACCACGTGCGGAAGTAGTTCGTGAGCACGTGGAGGATGTCGTAGTCGACCTGGGCGAGCGTGCCGGCAAGGACGAGGAAAATCGAGAGCGCGAGCAGCGTCACGGTGAGGCGCAACGACGCGAGCGGAGACAGGATGAGTCGCAGCGTGGCCAACGCCGACGTGTGCGGCGCCGCGGAGGATTCCGCGGTGAAGAGGATTTCGCTTCGGCCTAGCTCGGTCGTGGACATGTCGAATTTGCAGTGGTGAATGGACGGGATAGCAGGATGGGGGAGGATTTACAGGATCGGAAATGCGAAGAGCACGATTGCGAGTTTCATTTCCCTCATCCTGTCGATCCTGCTCATCCTGTTATCCTGTCAATTAGATTCAGAATTAAAACGAATGGATTTCAGGAATCCGTCGAAGGCTTCGCGTTGGTTTTCGATGGTTGCCTTGTCGCCGAAGAGTTTGACGAACCAGACTTCGTCGCCGCGGATGGCCATGACGGCGAGCATGCCTTTTGGCGTCGGGGAATCGCCCGGGGTGAAGAACTCGAACCGGAGGGCGTCGGCGCCGCCGAGAGTGAGCGCTTGCGCGGATTTTTTGATGTCTTCGTCCGTAAGATCGACGATGCCGACCTGGCCGGCCCAGCGGCGGACGTTGGGGCCGAGGGCGGCCATTTCGCCATGGGCTGCGAAGCGCGTGACGGCGAGATCCGCCTGGCCGCCGGCGACGGCGACCTTGAACGAGGCCTCGCGCGTGAACATCCCAGTGTTCAGCGGAGCCGGCCGCCAATCGGCGGGGGCGTCGTAAGTGAATTCGGAAAATCCGGCGGGGGCCGAGCCATCAGCGCCGGCGGCGGGAGTCGATTCCGGTTTGAGCGGCGTACGCTCACCCTCCGGCGCGCTCTGCGGCGGGTGGCCAGCGGGCATGCCGGCCATGCCCGCGCCCATAGTATCTCGTTTCATCATGCCGACCAACTCGAATACCGTCGCCTTGCTGTCGACCGTGGCCACGCTTCGGCCAAGCTTTTTGATAGTGGCTGCCGTGAGCGGCGGCTGCTGAAGTTGCTCCATCCAGCGGTCGACGTTGACTTGCAGGAACGCCGGCCACGCTCCCGAGAGCGGGAGGCTCGACACGGTGATCTCGAAGTTCGCCTCGCCGTGAGGGACCACGATCGTGGCGGCTCGCATCGCGCTGCCTGGCTGCTCGGTCCAGCCGGCGGGTAGCTTCCACGCGGGATGATCGACGTTCTTGTCGGCGTCGACGTCGACCATG
>JANOIK010001205.1:0-2158 GCA_031407585.1 Planctomycetota bacterium
ATGCTCGACCAGGTGGAGGCCAGCAAGCGAGAGCTGCAGGCGGCGCACCACGAGCTGGAGCTGCGCGTGGAGCAGCGTACGCGCGAGCTCACGCGGGCCAACGGCGAGCTGAACAAGGAGATGGCCGAGCGGCTGCGGGCCGAGGGGGAGTTGGAGACGGTGAACCGCGAGTTCGTCGCCGCGGCCCGTCGCGCGGGCATGGCGGAGATCGCCACTGGCGTGCTCCACAACGTGGGCAACGTGCTGAACAGCGTGAACGTGTCGGCGTCGATGCTCGCGGCGCAGCTCAAGAGCTCGAAGTTGGGGCAACTTCACCAGATCGTGGGCCTGTTAGAGTCGCACGCCGCGGACCTCGGCGACTTCATGGCCCGGGACGCGAAGGGAAAGCAAGTGCCGCGGTTCCTCGCGATGCTGGCCGAGCATCTGCAGAAGGAAGACGCGGTGATGCTGGAAGAAGCGCAGTCGCTCACCCGCAACATCGAGCACATCAAGGCCATCGTCTCGACCCAGCAGAACTACGCCACCGCGGGCGGACTGCTGGAGCCGACGGACGTCAACGCGATGCTGGACGACGCGGTGCGGCTGAACGTCGAGGCGTTCAAGAAGAACCGCGTGGAAGTGCGGCGCGAGTTTGCAGAGCTGGCGCCGCTGCTGGTCGACAAGCAGCGCGTCATGCAGATCGTGATCAACCTGGTGAAGAACGCCGGGGAGGCGCTCGTTGAGCAGGTGGAGGGGCAGCGGGTGCTCACGCTGCGCACGTGCACGGAGTTCGATCGGCTGATTCTCGAGGTGAGCGATTCGGGCGTGGGCATCAAGCCCGAGAATCTGGCGAAGGTGTTTGCCCACGGGTTCACGACCAAGCCCACGGGCCACGGCTTTGGTTTGCATAGCTGCGCGAACGCGGCCACGGAGATGGGCGGTTCGCTGAGCGTGCGCAGCGACGGGGAACTGAGAGGGGCCACATTTGTACTCAATCTGCCGTTGCAGGAAGCGACCGTCGCCGTTTGACGCGGTCGCTCCTCGCGGAGTCACGACAATGGGAAAGGCGGAACCATGGTCATTGCAGCTGTTTTGTTTGCGCTCGCGGCGGTCAACGGGTTGATTCTCGCGACGTGTTTCTTCAGGTCGCGGCCGAGGCCCTTGCCGCTGGCGATGGTGCACCTGGCGTTCGCGGCGTCCGGGCTGGGGACGCTCGCGTACACGGTGTGGCAGGACCCAAGCGTGACGCTGGCGAACGTGTCGCTGGGCATTATGCTGGTCGTGGCGTGCATGGGGTTCGTGCAGCTTTCGTTTCGCCTCCGCGGCTTGCCGCTGTACGCGCCGCTGCTGATCGTGCATGCACTCGCCGCGATCACGGGGTTTTTGGTGCTGCTGGTGGCGGTGATGGTGTAAGTTGAGCGTGCTACGGATGAGAGTCTTTGGGAGAAAGTCGCATGATATGCATTGATTGGAATCGCCGATTCACTGTGGCGATTGCAGTGAGCGCTCTGGCGCTCATGGGAATCGTGGGATGCGGATCGGATGGCGAGCAGGCCGCCGGCACGGGCGACGGAGCCGCGGGCGATGGGGCCGTGGCCGAGTCTGCTTCCCCAGCGGCCGCTGACCCGCCGCCGCCTGCCCTTCGCGAGGGCTGGCCAACTGAAGAGCAAGCCAAGGCCGCCATCTTCAAGGTCGAGTACGCGATTCAAGCGTCGCAGACCAACAAGGACGTGTGGCACGTGAAGGACATGACGCACGAGGTCCACTCGGTGAAGTTTGCCAAACGCACGACCGAGAAGCAGATGCACTACGGCGACGGCGCGATCACCGTGTACCCGGCCAAGATTCTGTACTTGCGGACCACGGAATACACCGACAAGCCGGCGACGCACGAAGAGCTGGGCGAGGACGGCGTCTGGCTGCTGTACCAGGACAGCTTTGGGGAGTGGACGGGGAAGTACGGTACGGAGTGAGGCGGGAGGGGACAAGCCAATTCCCAATTCGATTAGGATTAGGATTAAGAGTAGGAGTAGGATCGGAAGAGGAGCGGGACGATGCGGGCGGTTTGGCACGGGATTTGATGCGGGTTTCTCGATGGCAGCGCGGTTGCGCCGCGCTAGAATTCCTGTTGCGGAGATTCTCGTTGAGGAGCACCTGATCATGGCACGCTCGTTTTTGC
>JANOIK010001208.1:0-1856 GCA_031407585.1 Planctomycetota bacterium
CAGGGGATACAGGGCCACAATCTCTCCGGTCTCGGCGTTCACAATCGTGATGGCGATCACGGCGCCATCCGGCCCGAGATGTTCCTGGCGTTCCAAGTACCGACCCGACACTAGGATGCGCATGCGCTGATCCTGGTCCGCTGGGGCCACCATCGTTTTTGTGTACTGAACGGTGCGGAGGCGCTCGATGCGCTCTAGAACGTTCGCGTAAGTCAGCGACCCGGCGCCGCTGCCCGTCGTCGCGAAAAGGACGGCCGCCAGCACCGCCGCGGCCGCGGTCGCGCCGACCAACCTGGGCCGGCGCGCGATCGCTCGCACCCATTCGAAGGTCTTGCCCGATGGCTCGTCGCCCGTGGGTTTGCTGATCGCCGTGCGACCCAGCGCCCCCAAAATCTCCGCGCGCAGCCGATCGTGCTCGAGCCCAAATTGCTCGTAATGCCGCTGCAGGCGGGGATCGTTCGGAGGCGTGCTCATGGTCGGTGGGGGTGCGAGTTGAATTCTACGAAACTACTCGCCGGCCTCGATAATCTTGGTGATCTGCGCGGTGGCTCGCGCCAGCAATTTGTAAAATCCCGACGACGACATGCCCAGCACCTCCTGCGCCTTCTCTGCCGACGTACCCTGCAAGTACACAAGGTGAAGTGCCAGTCGTTGCTTTTCCGGCAACCGAGCTAACGCCTTGGCGATCGTCGCGTCATGGCCCCCTTCGGCGTCCGACTCGACGGCCAGGGCCTCCGCAGGAATGCCGGTGCGCACCTTTCGGTCGCGCCGCTGGCGTTTGATCCACTCGCGGCCGACGTGGCGCGCGATGCCAACCAGCCAATTCGCGAATTGCGCATCGTCATGCAGCGACGGCAACTTGCGAAACGCCCGCAGGAACACTTCCTGCCCCAGGTCTTGGGCTTGTTCCAAGTTGCCAGTCACATCGAAGCAAATCGCGCGCACCAGCCGCGCGTAGCGATCATAGAGCGCGGCGCACGCATTCACGTCGCCCTGCCGGGCGCTTCGTACAAACTGTGTGTCATCCGGCTGCATCGGCCGCTCGCCCTGTTCTCTGTGATGCACTAGTGACCGATCGCGGCTCCGATTCCACTGCAATCTCGCAAGGCGACGAGAATTTTAGAATCTTTTTTCACGGCGGGAACAATCTCGAAAAATCGCATGCGCAAGCGCGCCAAATGCGTTGACCGAGCGCGCCGCTGCATTATAGTCGACCTCGCTCTGTCGTCGTTGACGCCGAACGATGCTTCCACCTCGGAGATGCCACCAGTGAAGATGCCAACGGCAATAGCCCGCTGGTCCGCGCGCTGCGCGAGACTTCTCACCGCCTCGGTCATGACCCTCGCCCTCGCCGTGCCCGCCATTGCCGACAATGGCGTCCGCACCGTCGTCCTCACCGGCCAGCAGGCTCCCCAACTCGGCGCCGGCGTGGCGTTCAGTACGTTTCGCATCACGGCCGTGGGCTTCCCCGCGCTCAACGATCTGGGCCGCGTCGCCTTCGGTGCAAAGGTCACGGGTCCTGGCGTCACGACGAACCTCAACGACGGCGGCGCGTGGGTCGAGACGCCGCAGGGGCTCGCCCTGCTGGCTCGAGACGACGCGGTCGCGCCGGGCGTCGGCTCCGAGATCAAGTTTTTCACTCTGGCAACGCCCGAACGCTTCAACAATGTCGGTCAGGTCGCACTGTTCAGTCTCATCAAAGGGCCCGGCCTCGCCTCGGGAAATCGCCACGGTCTGTTCGTCTCGGCGCCCGACGCCGCAAGCCTCGTCGCCGTGGCGCGCGGAACCGATCCGGCCCCCGGCGCCGGCAATGGCGCCGTATTCCTCGAAGCCGACTTCCTGCAGCTCAACGACGC
>JANOIK010001230.1:0-2967 GCA_031407585.1 Planctomycetota bacterium
TGCTTCTCGACGACGTCGGCCTCGACCAGCTCGCCGCCGATCCACATGCCGAAGCCGCTGATCGAGGCGTCGGCAGGCAGCGGAAAGTAGAACACGCCCTCGAGCCGCCCCGGCGTATGATTGACGAACGACTCCTCGATGGTGGTCCGCGCGATCTGGTCGCGGATGTCGACCGTCACCTTGTGATATCCGACGCTCAACGGCTCGCTCCGCCCGTCGACCGTTGCGATGAGCGACCCCAGCGATTCGTTCGTGGTGGAACCCTCGAACCCGGTGAGCCACCGCGGCTTGCCGCTTTGCGCGGCAAGCTCCGCGTCCGCATCCCGTCGCCGAAACATCGCCGTCGCGCCGGCCGCCACGGTTTCCGTCTCGTTGCCCTTGCCCAACAGCGTGAAGCCCCCGCGCGCCGCCGCGGCAACCTTCGCCTGAATCTCGCCGCTGAGCACCCGCACCCGCGATGGCGACACGAGCTCGATCAATCCGCTCGGCCCGAGCGTGAGCTCCACCTGCGACGACAGTGTAAGTCGCACCGCGTTTGCGCCGCGCGTCTCGGTGCGAACCCAGTCCCCCGGCTTGAGCACCACGGGCCCGCACACGGGCGTCCAGCGCCGCGCGAGCGGCGGCTGCATCGATGCAAGCCCCTGCACGTCGAGCATCTTGCCGATCCGCCCGTCCTCGGTCAGCGACTCGGCGACGACGAATTTGTCCTCATCCACCGGCAAGTCGCGGGCGACCAGCCGCAGCTCGGCCAGCGGCACAATGGGCGGCAACGTTCGCGGCGTCACGCCAACAGGCCACGCGACCAGGCCCTGCAACTGTTGCGTCTCGGCGTCGGCGTACGCCACCAGCCGAATGTCGCTCCCGCTGTCCAGCGAGAACTCCCGCTCGAACGCCAAGCACCGCCGGCCGAGATACTCAGCCTCACCGGTCGCGGTCGAGTCGAGCCAACCCTCGACGCCGTCCACTTCAAATCCGCCGCCCGATTCCAGCAGCGCGACCAAGTCGACGCCATCCTTTTCGGCCGTCCACGGCGATGCCGCGCGGGCCGCCGTGTTCGAGTCCTCATTAACGCGCCACAACTGGCTGCCGCGGGCGATCGTGTATCGCCCGGGCGCCTCGTCCCACCGCACGCAGTCACCGCCCGTCACCCACACCTCCGATTGCTCGCCCTCGCGGCGCAGTTCGAGGTGCAGCGACCGCGCGGCAATGGTCCGACGCAACACATCGCCGAGCGTCACGCCCGCGCGAGCCATGTCGAAGAATCCGCCGGCAAACCACACCGCAATCGCCGCCGCACACGCCGCCCCCACAACCCAAGCCCGCCGACCGCTCCCCCATTCCCGCCGCTTGCGCCTTAGCGCGGCAATTCCCACAACGCCCGCACTCTCCGCCTCCTCACTCGCCGCCGCGCGAGCAAACTCCGTCGCCGCTCGCTCCCCCAGCCCACGCAAAAACTCCGCATCGGGCGCCGCCGCCTCGCCGCCCAACGGCGCAAGCCACCCGCGCACATCGTCGTCGTTCTCGTCGCTTGGTTCGTGTGTGTTCATATCAAACTCTGATCCGACTCGTAGGGTGGGTGTCTGCACCCACCGTCTGTGTCGCAATGGTGGGTGCGGACACCCACCCTACAATTCCCGCACTCTCAACCCCACGCGCTCCCGACTCATCGCCGTGCGAAACAATCGCCGCGCCCGTGCGAGCTTCGACCGCACCGCCTCGGCGCCTGCCGACAGCTCGTCGACAATTGCCCCAATCGACCGCTCGTCCACATACTTCGCCACCAAAAGCCACGCGTAGTCAGCAGGCATCTCCGCCAACACACGCCGCACGTGTTCCGCCTGCTCGCATCGCATCAGCGCCTGCTCGGGATCGCTCGCTTCGTCGCGATCGCCGGTTGTCGTGCGCTCATCGCTGCGCGTTTGTCGTCCGCGTCGCCGCCAGTGCTGCGCCGCTTGCAAATGCACGATTCCGATCAACCACGACCGCAGCGTACCGCGCTGCGAATCGAACGACCGCGCCGACCGTGCAGCGGCCATGAACGTTTCCTGCACGACGTCGCCCACGCCATCGCGATCGCCGCCGAGCAGTCGCGCGGCATACCGCCAAACATCCTCGGCATACGCCGCGTAGAGCGCATTCCAAGCCTCGACCCGCCCGCGAGAGAGCCCATCCGCCACGGCAAGTTGTTCATCGGTATTCAGCAAAGGCACGTCCCGCCTGCCGAGATGAGGTCCCGAAGCCTGGCCGCGGTGAAGAGAGTTTGGCAATGAGACGCCAAACCGGGTCGAAGAATTCCCAAAAATACCGAATTAGCCCCCGGTTCTTCAAACCGGGGGCATGAGGGCCCCAACGGCGCGGTTCTTAGAACCGCGCGGGGCTTCGGGCGTCTGATCACCCGTGTTCCGGCCTCAGCACAGCCGGAAGACGCTACCGGCTTCGAAGACGACCCGACCGAAAATGCAGCAGCACTCCGGCAAAACACCCCATGCAGGCCGCCGTGCCCGGCTCGGGAACGGCGACAATTGTGGGATCGTACAATGGCTGAAAGCTTGATAGCTGCCGCTGCCAGGCCAAGAGATCGTCTCCGTCGCTATCGTGATCACCATCCGTATCAGCCAGATCGCTTGGCCCGAAGGCCGATCTCCAAATCAAGAGATCTTCGGTGTCAACGAAACCGTCGTCGTTGAAGTCAGCGGTCAGCGCTGGCGGCGTCGGTAAATTGCTCTGCAGCAGCGTGAAGGAGTCGACGGGCGTGCCGCCGTCCAATCCGTCGGAGCCAAGTTCAACAGCCAGAAATTCGAAGTGCGCTTCTTGATCGGTCACTGAAATTCGCATCGCTCCGGCATTTTCGTTGTAGCGGATTTCACTTCCCGGTGCGCGTGGTCCAAATGTGTAAATGCTCTGCCCGGCCAACCCGTTGACGAAATACAGCATTCCCGTTTGACTGGCGTCCGAGACTCTAAGACG
>JANOIK010001245.1:0-8721 GCA_031407585.1 Planctomycetota bacterium
AACGGAAGGAGCGCGGCTATTTTTTTTCGTGGGTTCAGGCGGAGGTCATGGCGTTGATCACGTTGGCGAGCGGGACGGTGGCGAAGGTCGAGGCGTAGTCGCTCATGGCGTAGGGGATGATCAGGCGGTCGGCGTGCACCACCGCGCCGCAACAGTAGACGACGTTGGGCACGTAGCCGGCGCGTTCGTTTTCGTCGGGAGCAAGCAGCGGTTGGGCGAGTCGGCCGAGGACTTTCGTGGGGTCGTCGCGGTCGAGCAGGATGGCGCCGATGGCGTATTTTCGCATCGGGCCGACGCCGTGCGTCAGCACCAGCCAACCCGCGTCCGTCTCGATCGGCGAGCCGCAATTGCCGAGCTGCACGAACTCCCACGGGTAGGTCGGCTTGAGCAGCGGAATCTTCGAGTACCAGAAGTGCAGCATGTCCGAGTACATGAGATACATGTTCTCGCCGTCCTGGCGGGAGACCATCGCGTAGTTGCCGCCGATCTTGCGGGGGAACAGGGCCATGCCCTTGTTCTTCACTTCGGGGCCGTTGAGCGTCGAGATGCGGAACTTCAAAAAATCGCGGGTCTCGACAAGTTGCGGGAACGTCACGGCGCCGTCGAACGCGGTGTACGTGGCGTAGTACGTGCGCCGGCCGTCGTCGTCGGTGAACTCGACAAAGCGGGCGTCCTCGATGCCGTTGGTTTCGGTGGGGGAGTACGGGAAGATGATCCGCTCGGACACGTCGGTATCGGCGGCGTACTCGATTTCGTAGTTCGCTTTCGCGAGGCCGAGAATGGCTTTGGAGAGCGGGAGCCACTCTTGTTGCTTCGTCCGGTGCTGGCGCAGGACGAAGTTGATGCTCGTCTGTAGGTCGGCCATCGTGAACTGCTCGTCGAGCGCGCCGAGCACCAGCTCGACGAACCCATTGGCGATGCCGAGCTCGTTGAGCTTGCGGAGAGCCAGCGTCTTGTCGTACACGAAGTTGGGCGTCACGTTCGGGGCGGTCACGAAGCCCGTCGGCTTGTCGATCGCCACGTTGCCTTGGCCGTCGACCGTGCCGGAGCGGAAGGTGATCGACGAGACGTGCCCTTCGCCCGTGGCGCGGAGGCTGAGGATGAAACGCTTCGAATCCTGGGCGACGCCAGACTGGTCGGGATGCCAGATGATCGAGGGGTTGAACAGCGCCGCCGATTCCAGCGAGTACTCCTGCGTGAAGTACGAGCCGATGAGCAGCCGGCGATTCTCGCTCAGCGGGCGATCCGTGATCATGTGCTCGCGGAACGCCTCGAAGCGATCGAGAAAGAACTGCTGCAGGCGGTGATGGCGGCCGTGGAACTCGCTCATCACGTTCTCGACGAGCGCGTCGACCTCGGCGTCGGACAGCTCCATGACGCGAGCCATGATTTTCATGACGCGCTGGTGGTCCATCAGCTCGAACGGGCGGAACAGAACGCGGGCGTTGTTGGGCTTGAGAATGACGCCCGTGCGTTTGATATCCATGACGTGGGGAGCCTTCCTTGGCGGCGGAGTCGGTTCGCGCGGCGCGCGGTTGGCGTCGGCTGGTGCGGAACGGGGGCGGGATTTTGGCGGGGGCATGATTATGGCCGCGGGGGCCGCAAAGCTCCAAGCTCAATGTAGGGCGGGTGCTTCTTGCACCCACCATCACATGGATAAAGGGAAGGTGGGTGCAAGAAGCACGCCACCCTACGGGGCGGCGATCGCAGATTTGGGTTTCACTACGGGCGTGGGTTTCTCCGGCACGGGGAGGCTGGCCTCGAACAGCGTCATCTCGGCTTGCGAGAGCAACATCCCGAGCGTCGACTCGGCGCCTTGGTTCTCGTTGATGCGGTCCTCGAGCAGCCCGTCGCGGCAGCCGCCGGTGCTCGCGTCGTACACGGGGAGGCCCAGGTCGTTGCGGCCGAGGAACCATTCGAAGGCCCAGCGGGCGCGGTCCACCCACGCCTCGTCGCCGGTGGCGCCGTAGGCTTCGATGCATGCCGAGACGGTGGCGTGCGCTTCGAGCGGCTGCTGGTCGAACGCGGCCCGGCCTTCTCCGCGGCGGAAGAAACCGTGAACCCCAACCGGCCGGAAGCACCCGCGCGGCGAGGTTTGCACGTCGATGAGCCAGTGGAGCGAGTCGAGCCCGATGGCGAGCGCCGCCTCGTTGCCCGCCCAGCGCCCGCTGAGGATGAGCGCATGCGAGAGCTTGGCGTTGTCGTAGGTCACGACATCCTCGAACCAGGGCCAGTCGTCGGTGGCCGTGGCTTCGTAGAGACCCACCAGCCGCGCGGTGAGCGTGTCGCGCACGTCGGCGGCCAGTCGGTCGCCGCTCATGCGGCGGAGGTATTCGTGGATGCCGAGAATTGTGAGCGCCCAGGTGCGCGGCGAGGTCACCTCGAGACACGACCGGAGCGCGGGCTCAAGCAGCTCGATCGCCGAGGACTGCAGGCCGCGGCGATTGGATCGACCCACGCAGGCGCCGAGCGCCCAGATGGCGCGGCCGAGGCTGTCGTCCGAGCCGCACTCTTCGAGCCACCGCCTGTCGAACGACATGAAGTTGCGGAACCGCCCCGCGACGGGGTTGAACGCGTGGCGAAGAAACGCCGCGTAGGTCGTGCCCGCCTGGGCGAGCTTCGTGGAGTCGTGCCCCAGCTCCTCCAGCAGCACCGTGAGGATGAGCGCGCGGGCGTTGTCGTCCACGCAGTACCCCTCGGCGAAGTTCGGCACGTCGTACACCGCGTGCTGCAGCAGGCCGGTCGAGTCGGTCATCCGCCACAGGTGGTCGAGTTTCATTCGCGGGACGCGAAATTCCTGGTCGTCGCGCAGCGAGGCGCCGGACTGGCGCGTGGCGATCTCGCGCGGCGATTGCCGCGCGTGGAGGAACGATTCCATGTACCGCTGGGCGACCTCGCTCCAGATCATCTCGCGGCCCATGAGATACGCGCGCTTGCGCATCGCGTGCCGGCGGGGCTCGTCGGCGAGCAGGGCGCAGATCTCGCGCGATAGGGCCGCCGAGTCGCCGAACGGCGCCAGTACGCCGCGGCCGTCGGCTAGCAGCTCCTCGGCATGCCAGTACGGCGTCGACACCACCGCCTTGCCGCAACCGAAGGCGTACGCGAGCGTGCCCGAGGTGATTTGCGCGGGGTTTAGGTAGGGCGTGACGTATACGTCGGCGACGCCGAGATACTCGGTGAGCTTGGGCAAGTCGACGAACCGGTTGTGAAACACAACCTGCTTGCGAACGCCGAGGTCCTGGGCGAGCCGTTCGAGCCCGAAGCGGTAGCCCTCGCCGTGGTCGCGCACCAGGTTCGGGTGCGTCGCTCCCAGCACGAAGTACACCGTGTCGGGAAAGTCCCGCAGAATCGCGGGCATCGCCTGGATCATGTGTTCGATGCCCTTGTTCGGCGACAGCAGGCCGAAGGTCAGCAGCACGTTCTTGCCTTCGACGTCGAACTGGTCCTTGTAGAAGTTGGGATCGACGAACGGCATGTCGGGGATGCCATGGTGAATGACGTCGATCTTCTCGGCCGGCACGTCGTAGATGTTTTCGAGAAACTCGCGACCGCGTTGCGACATCACGATCATCCGCGACGAGAGCGCCGTGAGCTGCCGCATGACGCGCCGTTGGTCGGCGTTCGGCTCGCGCAGCACCGTGTGCAGCGTGGTGACCACGGGCATCGTCAGCTCGCGCAGCAGGGCGAGAATGTGCCCTCCGGCCGGGCCGCCGTAGATGCCGAACTCGTGCTGCAGGCACACGACGTCCACGCTCGAGAAGTTGAGGAAGTGAGCCACCCGGCGATAGGCGTCGAGATCCTGCTCGGGAAATTCGAAGCGCACCTCCTGCGGATAGTCGTACCCCCCGGGCACGTCGTCCACCGGCGTGACGATGCAGTCGACCTCCGGGTACTGCGTGGCCACGGCCGCGCGGATGTCGCTGGTGAAGGTCGCGATGCCGCACTTGCGGGGCAGGTAGTCGCCGATGAAGGCGACTTTGCGAATTTCCAAGTTATGAATCATTGTCGCCTCTGTGCGCGCCCGTCGGGTGCGCGTCGAACGCCGTCCACACGTCGTCCCAGGTGGTTTCCGCCACGGCAGTCGATTCGTCGGCCGCACCGTAGTATACGAGAACGCGTTCCTCCGACTGGACAATACCGCCGGGAAAGATCACATTCGGCACGAATCCGTGCTGCTCGTAGTTCTCGGTGGGTTCAAGGAGGGGTTCAGGGGCAAGTTGCAGGATGTGCGCGGGGTCGTCGGCGGCGAGCAGCATGGCGCCGCCGCAGTACGCTCCGATGTCGTCGCCAGCCACGGGGCGGCGATTGCCGTGATAAATCTCGAGCCAGCCGCGCTCCGTGCGAATCGGCGGAGCGCCAGCGCCCACGCGCCCGTTCTCCCACGCCGACTGCCCGCGATACAGCGGCTGGTGATCGCCCCAGTGCTTCAGGTCCGGCGAAAACGCGATCCACATTTCGGGACCAGCGCCGGTGAACGGCATGGCGCCGACGGGCCGGTGCAGCGCGACGTAGCGGCCGCCCACGCGCTCGCCGAGCAGGACCACATCTTTGTTCTCGGTGGGAAAGAGAATGCCGTGGCGGTCGAAGGTCTCGAAGTCCGCGGTCGACATGAGCGCCGTTGCCACGCCGTGCCGCGACACGGCGACGTACGTGATGAAGTACCGGCCGTCGATCACCGTGATCCGCGGATCCTCGATGCCGAACTCTTCGGCCTGGCCGCGCGGGGTGATGGCGGGGCCGAGACGCTGAAGCTGATGGTCGAGACTTAGGTACACGACGCGCAAATGGGACGCGGAGGTCAGTCGCGCTGCGCCGGTCGAGCGTGTGCGGACGAGCCGGCGGTCGACGAAGTCGAGATCGTCGTTGGCAACCCAGTCGACAGTTTGCCGCCCGTTGCCGTCGTAGCGGGGCAGGGGAGTGAGTCCGCCGCGCTTGGCGAGGCCTTGCTCCGCGACGCGCGCGACGAGCACGAGGTGATCGCGGTGAATCGTCGCGGCCGGGTTGAAGACTCCAAGAACCCTGAATCCGTCGGTCGAGGGTGGTACGTCGACGGGGCCGAGCAGGCGAGTTTTTTTCCAGGCGGGCATGCGCGCAGTTCTGGCGTGAGGTGCGAAGAACCTGCACAAAGCCGCAATTTCTATGCCGCGCCGGCCGATCGAAAAATCCCGCGGGTTTTCGCGCGTCACAGTAGCGGCATGGATCGCCTGCGCTCCCCGGTGGCGTGATACAGCGCATTGCCGATCGCAGGCGCCACGGCAATGATCGGCGTCTCACCGGCCCCGAGCGACGGCAGATCCGGCCGGTCGACCAGCACGATGTCTTGCGGCGGCACATCGACCATGCGCGGGACGCGGTACCCGCTGAAGCGCGGATTCGTGACGCGGCCGTCCTTGAACCCGACGCGCTCCCACAGCGCGCCGCCCAGTCCCTGAATCATCGCGCCTTCGACTTGGGCGCGCAAGTTCGCAGGGTTCTGAATGGCGCCGCACTCGTACGCCTGGCAGATCGAAAGTATTCGCAGCTTGCCCTCCTGCCACTCGACTTCCGCGCATGCGGCGACGAACGAACCTTTCTCTGTGCCGCACGCCAGGCCGACGCCTCGCGGCTTCGTCGTCTTCGCTCGTCGCGCGCGCCAATCGAACTTCTCGGCCGCGGCGATGAGCACGTCCTTGAGTCGGCCGTCGGGCAAGTGAGCGAGTCGGAACTCCAGCGGGTCGGTCTCCGCGAGCTCGGCGAGAAGATCGATCGCGCTCTCTCGCGCGAATGTGTTGGCCGTCGAGGCGAGCCCCCGGTACGAGCCTTGCCGCAACGGCGAGTCGGTTGTGAAGAACTGCGTGCGACCGTGCTGGGCCTTATAAGGCGAGTCGAGCGCCGACTCGCCGGAGTTGTAGTTGGCGAAATCCCAGCCGCGCAGCTTCCCCGATTCCTCGAGCGTAGCGCGGACGGTTATCAATCCCGCGGGCCGGCAGTAGGCCCAGGTGCACTCCTCTTCGCGCGTCCAGCGGAGCGACACCGGGCCACCTGCGGCCTTCGCAAGCCGCGCGGCCTCGACGGCCGCCTCGCCGGAGTGTTTTCCGCCGAAGCCGCCGCCCGTGTCGGGGACGACGACGCGAACGCGATCCACGGGCAAGCGCAGCGCTTGCATCAGCTCGCCCTGCACGCGCGAGGGTTGTTGAGAGCCGGTCCACACCGTGAGCTTGCCATCGATCCACTCGGCGACCGCGGCGCGGGGCTCCATGGGGGCGTGCTGGATGTAGGCGATCGTGAATTCGGCGGTGAGCTCCTTCGCGCCGCCGGCGAGGCCATCGGCGCCATCGCCCCACGAGCGCTCGCGGGGATTGCTCGCGGTGGATTTGAAGAGGTCGAACAACTCGTCGCTCGACGGGTGCGAGGGCTTGTCCCACTGGGCGGATTCTTCGAGCGCCGCGATCGCTTTGCGGGCCGCATGCGTCGTGGGCGCCGTGCAGCCAACGAAGTCGCCGTCGCGAACGACCGTGACGCCGTCCATCGCTTCCGCGGGCGCCAGATCGATCGCGGTGAGCTTCGCGCCGTAGGCCGGCGGCCGCAGGACTTTGCCGTAGACCATCTCCGGTTGCACGATGTCGGACGGATATTGGTGCGCGCCGGTGACCACGTCGCGGCCGGTCACTTTCGGAGCCGATGTGCCGAGCACGCGCCACTCGGCGACGCGCGTGATCGCGGCCTCGCCGGGGACGGCCGCGGTCCACTCGGCGGTGAAGTTGTCGTCTGCGGCGAGTTCGGCGAGCGTGAGTTTCTTTTCGGAGTCTGCCACTTGGAACGCGCCGTCGGTGAGCGTGACGGCGGAACGTTCCGCGTTAAGCCGCGAAGCGGCGAGGGTGAGCAGGATCTCGCGGGCTTGGGCGGCACTGCGGCGAACGCTCGGCACGGTCGCCGGCGTCGTGCGGCTGCCGGCCGTGCCGCCGTCGTCCGGGCACAACTCGGTGTCGGCCATGATCAGCCGAATGCGATCGACCGGCAGGAACAACTCCTCGGCCACGGCCTGCGTGATCTGCGTGCGCGAACCTTGGCCCACCTCGACCTTGCTGGTGAACGTCGTGACGATGCCATCCGAGTCGATATGAAACCGCCGTGCCGGCGCCACGGTCCCCTCGCCCCCGCGACCCCTGCCCCGTCCGCCGCGTTGCCCGCGCGCCTTGGCCGCGGCCACAGCGATCACCAGCCCCGCGCCAAGCACCTGCACGAACTCCCGCCGGTCAGCATCAAACCGATACCTCGGCGCCTCGCGCTGCTCGTAGCGATCGACCTCGCTGGGCTCTTGGTCAATCGCGTTTGTTGTCATTGGTTTGGCTTTCGGAGGTTGAACCGCCAAGGACGCCAAGTACGCCAAGGGGGGAGGGGGAGAGAATTGAACCACGACGGCACGACGACACGACGTAAGAAGGAGAGAAGTAAAATGAAAAAGTTTTGAATCCGGTCTTCGTCGTGTCGTCGTGCCGTCGTGGTAAAACTCCTAAACTTTATCCTCTCCGACCTTAGCGACCTTGGCGGTTAATCCCTTCCTCCCGCAGCCAGTTCGACAGCCGCGAGGATGTTCGGGTAGTTGCAGCAGCGGCATAGGTTGCCGGTCATCGCGGCGATGATGTCCTCGCGTGACGGGTTGGGCGTTTCTTCGAGCAGCGCGACCGCCGACAGAATCTGCCCCGGGACGCAGTAGCCGCATTGCATCGCTTGCTTGTCGAGGAACGCCTGCTGGACCGCGTGCAGTTGGTCGCCTTCGGCCAGCGACTCGGTCGTGCGAATCTTCGCGTCGCCGACGTCGCCAATGTTGGTGATGCAGGAGCGCGTTGCAACCCCGTCGAGCAGCACGGTGCACGCGCCGCATTCGCCCTCGCCGCAGCCGTACTTGGCGCCCGTGAGGCCGAATTCTTCTCGCAACACTTCGAGCAGCGGCCGGTCCTCGTCGGTCGAAAGACGCTCCGAACGGCCGTTGACGTTAAGCGTAAAGCTGGGCATCGCACGCCTCCGATGAGTTGCTCTGGCTATTCAAACACCGCTCGTTCAAGAGCGGTTTCGCCGGCGAGACGGTCGTAGTCTGCGGGGTCATCGAGATCGCGCCACAACTCCGCGTCGTCGCAGGGTATTTCGCGAAGCGGCAGGCGGGCGACGAGTGCGTCGATGCCCTCGTCCGGCTTGAGTTCGGTCACCCAGCGTGCGGCGCGCCACGGCATCGCAACCGGATGGCCACGCTTGCCGTCGGCCACGGGCGCGACCGCTACTCCGTCCGCGGGGTCGTAGGCGCTCAGCACCCGATCGATGATCGTTGCCGGCAGCCTCGGCAGATCGGCCGGCGCGAGCAGCCACGCGTCGCTCGCTGCCGGCGCGTATTGCTGGTCGATGTGTGCGAGCGCCAATCGCACCGACGCTTTCATGTCGGCGGGGGCCGTGGTCGCGGCGACGACGTCGACTGCGAATTCGCGGCAGCGCGCGATCAGAGCCGCGTCGTCAGCACGCGCGACGACGACGGTGTGCGTTGCCGCGCTGGTTGTCCACGCATCGAGCACGTGCCCGATCACCGCGCGCCCGCGCACGGGAAGCAGGAGCTTGGGCACGCCCATCCGCGCGCTGCGGCCCGCGGCCGGCACGATGGCAAAGCTACGGAACATGCCCGCCAGCCTAACGCGGGGATGCGCGCCGAAGCAACCGTAGGGTGAGTGCTTCTTGCACCCACCTTTCTTTGCT
>JANOIK010001256.1:0-3494 GCA_031407585.1 Planctomycetota bacterium
GCGGCGAAACAGCCGCAGATCCTTCATGATCAGCAGCCGCGTCTGCCGCGGAAAGATCGCGAGCGCCAACCAGGCGCCCTTGTCGACCCACGCCATCGACATCTTCGGCGAGCGCGCGGTCCGCGACTGCAGTTGCCAGTAGCTGGCGCGAAACACGTGTTTGCCAAGCCAAATGACGGCCAGGTGCAGCACGAGCGCATTGGACGTCAGCACCAAGAGATACTTGCCCGACATGAGCCACGGCAGGTCACTAGGATTGTTGCGCGACGATCGCCGGGCGGCTTCGAGCAGGGCGTTACTCAACCATGTGCTCGGCAGCCACTCGCTGCGGCTGAAGCGGAACCGATTGAAGGTGTCCTTGAACCACTCCGTTCCCAGGAAGTCGACGTCAGACAACTCCAGCGTCTTCCAAATCTGCAGGTACGCCCCCGCGATGATGGCCAGCGCCGCCGCGCCGACGAAAAATCGGCGCATCCGCGGCAGCCGGTAGATCATCAGCAGGCAAAACACGGCCCCCAGCGCGCACGGAATGTACGCGAACGTCCCCATGAGCGGGAGCAAATACGCGAAGTAGTACCAGGGCGCGTCGACGACCAGTCCATACGCGAACAGCATGGGGCTCGCCAATAGAAAAAACCCCCAACTGCTGAACAGCAGCGCCTCTTGAAACCGGTAGTACACCAGCCGCTCGTCGCGCACCGGCAACGTGAGCAGATAAGCCGTCTCCCGCGACGGGTACAGCCCGCCATACAAGATGATGCCCGAGGAAAAAATGAGCATCACCTGCAACGAAAGAAAGAACAGCGTGAACACGAACCGCATCGTCTGCGCGTGGTAGCGAGCCCCCGGAGCGTCGACGTGTTGGACGACGAAGTCGAAGCCCTGATGAAACAGCGCGAACAGACCCACCCAGAAAAACAGGCTCAGCCCGATGACCAGCGAGGTGCGCAGCCGCGCCTGTGTGAACAGAAACTTCAGATGCGCGCGCCCCATCTGGGCGCGCAGCCGCCAAAAGATCTGGCCTTCGCGATCGTGCGTCGGCAACGCGCCGTTCAGCGGCGAGCGAGGCGCGAACTCAGCGTGGGCGGGTTGGGACATAAGAGTTTGACTCGACCAGCCCCGTCCTCACGCATCCATCAAAGTAAGATACAACGATTCCAGCGAGTGCCCCCCGTCCGGAATCGCGGCTCGCAATTCCTCGACGCGACCCTCGAACACCAACTTTCCATTACGCATCACCCCGACCCGGTCGGCGATCTCCTCGGCCACGCTCAGCGTGTGCGTCGACATCACCACCACCTTGCCTTGCTGGGCGTAGGACTTGAGCAGGTCTTTCACCAGCCGAATGCTATGCGGGTCGAGGCCCACCATGGGTTCGTCGACCACCAGAATCTCCGGCTCGTGGATCATCGCCGCCGCGAACACGGTACGCTGGCGCATGCCGTGCGAGTAGCTTTCGGTCAACTGGTCCAGAAAATCGCCTAGGTGAAACCGCTCGCACTCGCGCTTGACGGCGCTCTTGGCCACCGCCTCGGGGAGACCATGCATGTCCGCCACAAACCGAAGGAACTCCCGGCCCGAAAGCTTGTCGTACAGATAGGGCTGATCCGGCACGTAGCCGATCATGCGGCTCACCTCGCGGGAATTGTCCACCACGTTGTAAGGGCCAACGTGGATCGTCCCGGAGTTTGGCCGCAGCAGGCCCACCAGCATCTTGATCGTGGTGGTCTTGCCCGCGCCGTTGTGCCCCAGCAGGGCGAACAGCTCGCCGGGCACGAGGTCGAGTTGCAATTGGTCCACGGCGACGCGCGAGCCGTAGGTCCGCGTCACCTTTTCGAAGCGAAGCATGGGGCGGGAACGCGCTCAGCGGCGCGACTTCTTCGAGACCGTGTCGGCGAGAACTGAGAACGGCGCGGGGTAATTCTGGAAGCTGCTCGGGGGAACGCCAAAACGCGAGCCCCACCTTTTCCAGTTTACTCGAACCGACCCGGTCGTCGCGAGCCTCGTCCGGCCATTCCGCGGCGATATGCCTGGGTTCTGGACTCGAGCGGCGACTAGAGATTTCGCGTACGGCGCCCGCGCCGCCGCAGGTCGTTCAGTAAGTCCTGGCCCACTTTGGCCGCGTCTTCTTCCTCGAGTCGCTCGAACCGCAACGTCGAGTTATTGACGTAAACCTCCTGCCGCAGCACGAGTCCATCCGCGGCCCTGACCCACGCAACGGCCTGCCGCCGCGCTTCCTCGGGCACGCCGGCGCCGGGGCTGCCCATGTACTCCACTCGCATGACGCGCTCGTTGACGCCGCCATATTCCATGGTCTCGATGCCCGTCACGTCGACCTCGACGGAATCGACCGGCTCGTGCGGCGAACGAAAGGGGCTGTAGACGTCCTCCTGCCAACGCCGTCCGACATACAAATACGGCAAGGTCGCGTCGGGGAACAACGCCTCGCTTAGCGCGGCTTCGTCAGAGATAAACACCTGCGGATGATAGACCGCCCCGTTGAATCGCACGACCAGATCGAGATACGACCCGTTCATGTGTCCGTCGATCACGAGCAAACTGGAAATATCGTTGATCGCGACTGTACTGTGGAATTTATAGAAGTTGTCGAGCGAATCGAATTCCAGCCGCGTGCGTGCATCCAGCTTCATGCGGCCAATGTCGCCAACGACCTGCCGCATCAAGGGCGGCAGCAAGTCCATCAGCGGCACGTCGTCTAGCTTGACGCGGTTTTCAAGATTGGTCGTGCCCGACGCGCCCTGCCGGCGAATGCTCGCGGCGTACCCTACCGGGCGCCCCGACCACGAGACCCTCCATGCCACGGGCACGTTAGTCTCGAACCCGGCGGCGATGGGTGGTTCGCCGTCGTAGAACGACGGCAAGAGTTTGTCCACCATCAGCCAGGACATGCTGCCCAGCCAAAGTACAAACACGCCAGCGGCAAAAAGTCGATTGCCCATGGGAGCGATCGCAACCCCTGGTGACCTGCCTTCGATCAGCGCACAAGCTCAACCGCTCGGCGAGAACGATTCGCGCCGATTCCCAGATGAGCTGTGATCCCCACGCCAGAATCCCAAACGTCCTACTGGCATCATACCCCGCTCCCGCTGCTTTGGCGACGACAATCGTGGCAGTTGGGCGACCATTGGAATTCGAGGGACGACTGGAGCGAGCGAGCCGCTTGTCGTGAGCCACCGGAGCTCCCGGCGGCCATGGACGCGTCCATGCGGATTCAAAGCGTGAGAGGACGTGGGCAATCCGGGCTCCGGCAGTCGGCCGAGCCGGCGACTCGCTGGCGCAGATTTTGCACTCAGAGGCCGTCTCGCTAGCGGCCGCGAGCCTGGAAGCCCCGGCCAGTGTCTCTTCAACGTCCGAGACAATGCATATGTCAGCAGGCCTAAGTTCTTAGGGCAATGCGGCAGCCACCCCGTTTGGGAAACTCCCCCGTTACCCCATTCCATCCCAAATTAACGCCCGCCCCTCTTCGTCCCCTG
>JANOIK010001260.1:0-9593 GCA_031407585.1 Planctomycetota bacterium
GATGACCATGTTGCTGCCGTCGGGCACGATCAGCGCGCCGCCGCCGCTGAAAGTCGCGCCGTCCTCGACGATGATGTTGTTGTTTTCAAGCTGGAGATTGCTGCCCAGCGTCGTGACGCTCGTGGACTCGAAGGTGAGGAAATTGTTGTTCTCGACTTTGATGGTGGCGCCTCCCGCGCCGACGGCGACCGTGCCGCCCAGGTCAGTCGAGGCCGTCGCTTCAAAAATGCCGCCGCCGGCGAGCGTCAGCGTCGAGCCCGAGTCGAAGTCGAAGCCAAAGCCATTGGTAAACGCGCGATGAGCGTTGGTGGCCGAAACGCTTCCGCCGAAGGGATGTGCGGGACCGGAGTCTCGGAGCTCGATGTTCCCCGAGATAGCTTCGACCTCCCCCGAGTCCGTGGCGCCGTCCCAATCGTTGTCGTCCCCGGCGGTGTCGAAGATGAGCGTGTTCTCGAACGACGCAAAAAGCTGGGTGTTGTTGATTACGCGGGCAGTCACCAATCCGTGGCCGCTGATGCCCGAGACCGTGTCGTTGGTGATCGCGCCGCCGGTCAGGCTTCCGCCGCGAATCTGGACTCCTGAGGTGACGTTATTATTCCACGCGTTGGTCACGTTCAGCACGCCGTCGACGTCGGCCGTGCCTAGCGTATCGACGTCGAGAATCTTCGCGCCGTCGACGTTCAGTGTGCCGTTGTCGGCCATAAGGTCCGCGCTGCCGTCGAAGTCGATCTGCGTGCTAATGGTCCCAAACCCGTGCAAGGCCTTGCCCGTATCCGCCCCGAGCACGCCGACGCCGCTGACCGTGGCGCCGGCGATCGTGTTGGGGTCGGACGTGTCGTTGCCGCCGGCCAGTCGCAACGGCTCCAACGCCGTGTTGATGCTCACGGTTCCCGCGATATCGAGTCGGGCCGTCGTCCGGACGTCGCCGGTGACGGTGAGCGCGCCGTTGACGTTGACGTCGTTGCCGGCGAGCAGCGTCGCGGCGGCGGCGTCGTTGACGAGATTCATGGCGCCCTGCGCATTGAGCGTCCACTCGTCGGAGGCGGCATCGAGGTTGACCGTCAGCGTGCCGGAATTGATGCTGTTGTTGACGTCGAGAAGATTCGTCCCGCCGCCGCCGTTGTTCTTGCCGAACGACCGCATGAGCTCGGCGTTGATCGTCAGCGGGGCGTCGACGTTGATCGTGTCGCCGATCGAGTCGGCCCCGTCGAGGTCGACCGTGCCGCCCGCCAAGTTGAGGTGCGTGGTCTCGCTGAAGTTGACCCCGGCGCTGAAAATCAGCTCGCCGCCGCCGGTGAACTCGGCATTATTGCCGCCATTGACCGAGTTGAAGTTGACCGTGTCCAGGAAGTGTACCGTGCCTCCGTCGGCCACGTTCAGGTCCGCGTCGGAATTGAAGTCGACCTGCGCGCCGAACTGCGTGGGCTGGGGGCCCGTGATGTTCACATCGGCGTCGAGCGCCCCAACGTCGTTGCCGATGTCGACGGCCTCGCCAGTCCACAGGCTCTGATCGATTCCCGACGCGGACGAATTCAGCACGCCGTTCATGACGAACTCGGCGTCACCGGTCGTAATGTTGATCGTGGCGTTCGTGAGATTGATCGTGCCGTCGAAGGCATTGTTCATGGAATCGGGATCGTAGTCGGTGGTCGTGAAATTCAGCACGGCATTGTCGTTGAGGGTGATCGCGTTCGTCGCCGAGCCCGTGCCGTCGAGATTGAAGTTGACCTGATTGATGTTGACGATGCGGTTGGCGGCAATCGTGATGCTCGAAGTCCCGGTCGGCATCGTGAAACTCCCCGCGGTGATCGTGGCGTTCGCGTCGAATCTCACGAGGCCGTTGTTCACGAGGGTCCCGCCGTTCATCGAGTACGGGGCCTCGAAGACAAGCGTGCCGTCGTTGTCAACGACGTTGATCGTCCCCCCAACGTGCGAGAAGCTTGCCCCGGCGACGGTCGACGTGCTGGCCGCGATGGCGCCGATGCCGCCCGTGGCGCCGTTGGTGGCGGTCAACGTGGCGTTCGTGCCCATGAGCCACGACGCCGACATGTCCAGGCGCGAGTTGTGCGCCATCGACAGCGCTCCATTAAAGACGTCAATCATCTGCAGGTTGACGTCCAGCGTCTGATTCCGCCCCACGGTGACCGAGCCGGATTCGAGCGAGCCGTCGAGATCAATCCGGGCGTCGCTGTCGCTCGCGTTGAGGTGCAAGGTGGCAGCCGTCGGCGGCGTGAGGATGATCGCCGACGGGTTCACGGCACTGATCGTGCCACTGTTGTCAATCACCGTAGTCACAGCGACCAGGTTCTGCGTCAGGTTCACATTGCCGTTGCCCGTGAAAGCGCCCAGGGTGCTGGTGGAGATCGTCGACGTGGAGTTCACGACGCCGCCGTCCATAAACAACGTCGTTCCCGAAGCGGTGATCGACATCGGGCCAGTCAGCGTCAGCGTGTTGACGCCCATCTGGAGATCCGCGCTGGCGGACATCGTCAGCCCGGCGACCGAGTTGGACGTGCCCATGTCGACCAGGACGTTGGTGTTGAAGATGGCCACGTCGTCAGGATCGGGCTCGTCGGACCCGCTCCAGTTCGCGTCGTTGCCAGCGCCGTCGTTCCATGTCCCGCTTCCGGATGTCCAGGTGCGGTTCACGGCAAGAGAGACCGGCGCCGCCAGAACAAGCGACGAAAGCGCAAGCGCGCAGATTGCGACGCAGCGCCGGCGCGCAGACGCCGAGCGCAGGCAAACAAGCAAGATCATGGTGTCACTGCCGCGGATCGTGTCGGCCCCAGTGCGACTCGGGCGCGGCATCCCCCCCGGTGATTAAAGAAAGCAGGCAGCGCTGCAAAGTATGCCTAAGAGCTGCAGTGTCCGCAAGATTTTGGCGTGACACAGGCGCCGAAGTGCGGCCGCTCCGAGGGGGAATTTCCTGGGTCAGAGCACGGCGGCGTCCGCGTCGTCGGAGGGCTCGATGACGATTTCCTCCCGCTCCACCGCCGGCTCCACGGGGCGCAAGTCCTCCGCCGCGTACAAGTTGGGGATCGGCTGGTCGTTCTCCAGAATCTGGTAACGCATCGACCGCGATCGCGGCTCCCACTGCACCTCGCGGATAATCCCCGTCCGGGGCGTGTTTTTCATCCCCCGCGACATCACCTCGACCATGTCGCCCATGTCGAAGCCCTCGGGCGGCACTTCCTGCCACAGCGTACGCCGCACGCGAAGCCGCGCTTCGCCGTAATGCAGCACCACGAACGGCCCGTGCTCGCCGTCGCGGCGAAACACGCGCGGGCTGGGAATCATGCCGTGGGCCAGCTCCACATCCTCGGGATGCAGCCAGTCGTCGCCGTCCTCCGGCCACCACGGATAGAAACCGTATTTGGGATCAACCTTTAGAACCATTGCCTCACCCATTTAGCCCCCGGTCACTGACCGGGGGGCAACGCTCACGTCCGCCCCGCGACCGCCATTTTCCATCGTACCCCGACGGCCGTTCCGAGGCCAAACGCCGTCGCGATCCGCCCAAACGCGGCTCTCGAACGCGACGCGCACAACCTATACTTGGCAACTGGCGTGCCGGCGCAAACTTCGGGTGGCACGCTCAAGGTCCTCCGCAGGGCGTGGTGCGCCCAGCTCCATTGTTGACTCAACCACGCCCCGCGCGGACGGGGGCGTGCCACCCACTCACCCCCCGCTCCCATGAAACTCCACGACCTGCTCGCCCATCACGGCATCGTCGCGAACCCCTTTGCCGACGAAGACGCCCAGACCGACCCCGTGTTCCAGGGCCGTTGCCGCGCCGCCACGTTCCACCCGCAGTGGGACAAGATCTACGGCGACCCCACGAGCCCCGCCACCTCGATCGTCTTCGGCGAGAAGGGCGCCGGAAAAACGGCCCTCCGGCTCCAAATGGCCGCCCAGATCGAAGACCACAACTCCAAGAACGGCAGCGGCCGGCTGTTCGTCATCGAGTACGACGACTTCAACCCCTTCCTCGACCGCTTCGCCGATCGGCTCAGCGGCCGCAAGCGCCGCAACCCGGCCAAGGTTCTCTCCGAGTGGAAGCTGTGGGACCACATGGACGCGATCCTGTCGCTCGGCATCACCACGCTGGTCGACCGCTTGCTCGGCGCCTCGCAGCCGAGCGGCCCTACGGCGGACACGCTGCCGATCGACGCCGCCAAGCGCCTCGACCACTTTCAGAAGCGCGACCTGCTCCTGCTGTCCGCGTGCTACGACAACTCGCTTACTGAAACGTTCCAGTCGCGCTGGTATCGCCTGCGCCGCAAGATCGGCTACTGGCCCTGGCAAAGCTGGGCCATCCGGTTCATCGGCATCGCCGTCATGGCGGCGACCATCGGCGTGATCGCTTACAACCGCAAGTGGGAGTGGTTCAAAACCATGTGGCCCTGGCTGGCGATGGCGCTCGGCTGGGCGCCGTGGCTCGCGCAGATGACGCGCTGGGTTCCGCAGGCGTGGCGCGTCTCGCGGAACATGCGCTCGGTCAACCGCGACGGCCACCCGCTGCGGCAGGTGCTCATGCAGTTCTCCGGCCGGGACATCAACGGCCAACCCCTGCCCGGCAAGGAGCGCACCGACGACCGCTACGAGCTGCTCTACAAGTTCCAGGGCCTGCTCAAAGCCTTCGGCTTTTCCGGCATCGTGGTGCTGGTCGACCGCGTCGACGAGCCGCATCTCATGAACGGCTCGCTGGAGAACATGAAGGGCCTCGTGTGGTCGATGCTCGACAACAAGTTTCTGAAGCAGCCCGGTCTGGGGCTGAAGCTGCTGCTGCCCATAGAACTCGCCGGTTTCGTCGAGAAAGAGGACCGCGACTTCTACCAGCGCGCCCGGCTGGATAAGCAGAACATGGTCCCCTCGCTCGAGTGGACCGGCCAGTCGCTGTACGACCTGGCCAACTCCCGCGTCGCGGCATGTGGGGCTCGCGGCGCCACGCCGAAGCTCCGCGATCTATTCGACGACACAATCACCGACGCCCGGCTGGTCGACGCCTTCGCCGCGTTGCGCGTGCCGCGCCACTTGTTCAAGTTCCTCTACCGCACGCTCGCCGCCCACTGCCAGCAGCACGTCGACGCCGCCCCCGAGTGGCGCGTATCCGCGACGACGTTCGAAACGCAGCTAGCACTCGCCCGCCGCGACCAACAAGCCGTCGACCGCGGCCTCGGGCCGTAACCGGGCGCCTCCGGGAACAATGTTCTTCCGGCCACCTCCCCTCGGCGGGGAGGGCTGGGGAGGGGGGATGAAGCGGGTACACGCGCCGCGATCAGCGCGCCACTTCGCCTTGACCCTTCTCCGCCCATTTGCCAAACTCCCGCCCGCGCCACATTTCCTTCGGCGCCGTTCTCATGCTGCTCGACCCACGGATGGGAGTTCCTGCGATGCGTTGCCGCTCACTCGCCTTGTTTGCCCTGCTCGGATTCGCAGTCACACTGGGCTGCGGCAAATCAGGGAACCCCGCCGCGGGCACCAGCGGTTCCGCTCCGGGCGATCCCATCGCGATGGTCGTCTTCGAGTTCTTCGACGCGGTGCGACAGGGCCAAACCGACCGGGCCTATCAGCGTCTCACGCCGCTGGCACTCCAACGCATCACCGAGAGCGGCATGAACATCGCTCCCCCGGGAAGCGCCACGGCATCGTTCCAGGTAGGCGCCGTCACGCAGCGCGAGAACGACCACGCGCTGGTCGCCATCACCTGGACCGACCTTGATCCCGATGGCAAGCCGTACAACGAACCCATTCTCTGCGAAGTGCGCGACATCGGCGGAGGCCAGTGGCGCATCTGCGGCATGGCTCAGGACCGCGGTCCGGGACTTCCGCCGATGGTGATCGACTTCGAAACCCCGGCGGCCGCTCCGGCTCAAACGCAGACCGGAGTCGCCCAAGCGGGCGCTGCCCCAACGACTGGCGGCGTCGCCCCCAC
Organism: Planctomycetota bacterium; assembly: GCA_031407585.1. GTDB lineage: Bacteria > Planctomycetota > Planctomycetia > Pirellulales > Lacipirellulaceae > Lacipirellula. Next base: position 5,936 of record JANOIK010001260.1, read on the forward strand.
GGCTCCCGCTCAGCCTGCCGGCACGGTTCCTGTGGCTCAGGACCCCTTCCTGCAGCCGGTCCAGCGGTAACCGGGCGGGCCCAAACGGACATGGTTTTCTCGTGGCGCGTTCTCGCGCAATCAGGGAAGATCCGCCCGTTTCTCGGCAAATACTGATTTGTAAGTCTTTTCACGACAATGGCTTAAGCCATTTCGTCGTCTGCCGGCGGGGCCTCGAAAAAGGGGCTTCCCAATTCTTTTCCGGCGCTGGTCCCCGCGCACCCACCGTGCTATGTTTGAGCACGATAAGGTCAACGCAACCAGCCAAGGCAACTTGGACAGCGCGTCTTGCCACCGCCTCTTGACAGGTAGTAGCAGCGCGTTAGGTTGTACCCCCCAACTTGACTGACACGAAGAATCCCCGCCGTTCGCCCAATTTGAGCACAGCTTAGTTTGGACGTTCGGCGATCCCGCCAATCTCGAGTGCGTCGCGCGTCGCGAACGACTCGCACCGTGTCGCACTGTTGACGAGCTCTCGATAAAACGTCGTCCCCCCCGCCACACGACCGTCGCAGCGGAACAGGGGCATCGGAAGACATGCGACGGTCAATGTGACGCAAGTAAAACGCGTTTGTTCCCTTTCACGTGGGAGGAGTTTGAAGATGAATCGTATCGTTCTGTCGACGGTGGCCGTCCTGGTTGCCCTGGTTGGTTTCGCCATGATGGGTGAGGATCAGGAAGCGTCGGCCGGTCTGTTCGGCCGCAAGTGCTGCAAGCCCGCTTGCTGCGAGCCGGAGCCCACCTGCTGCGAGCCCGCCCCGAGCTGCGGCAAGAAGCACAAGTGCGGCGGTGGTCTGTTCGCCCGCATGAAGGCCCGCAAGTGTTGCAAGCCTTCGTGCTGCGAACCGGAGCCCTGCTGTGCCCCCGAGCCGACCTGCTGCGAAGCTGCCCCGAGCTGTGGCTGTGAAGCCGCTCCCTCGTGCGGTTGCGAAGCCGCTCCGGCCTGTGGTTGCGAAGCCGCCCCGGCTTGTGGCTGCGAAGCCGCTGCCCCGGCCTGCGGTTGTGAAGGTGGCGTAGTGGTCGAAGGCGCCATGGCGCCTGAGGCTGCCGCCCCCGAAGCCCCGGTCGCTCCGGAAGCCCCGGCCGCTCCCGAGGTCCCGGCTGCTCCCGCCACCTAATCGCGATCCTCGCGATTCGGCTGGTGACTGTTTGCTAAACGACTAGCCGGGCCTTGCAACTGCAAGGCCCGGCTTTTTTTATGCGCCGCAAGCGCCGTGCGAATGGCAGTTGTCCCAAATCGCAACCCCGCATAGGCTAAGCCGCGTCAAGCGCAAGGCGCCCATCGTGTTAGCCGCGAGGCGCATTGTTCCCGTTAGCCGCGAGGCGAAGGTCCGCCGCAGCCGAGCGCGTCCCCGCGTCACGCCCCGCGCTCCGCTACCGCGTCGCGGCTAATAGCGCGATTGAACTTTTAGCCCTGTCCCACGCTCGCCATGCCTCGCGCATCTGCCGAAAAAACCAGCGCCGCCCCCGCGGCCGCTCCGCCGACGTGGCAAACGCTCGCCACCGTGCTCATCCTGGTGCATCTGTTCTGCCTGGCCATCGGCCTCGCGACCAACGTCGCCGGCGGAAAATCGCTGCTCGCCCCGGCCCTCTACCGCGTCCCGCTCGCCCAGCGCTACCTCAAGCTGCTCTGGATGAACGTCGGCTACGACTTCTACCTGGCGAGCCCGCTGCCCGAGGACGGCACGACCCGATTGCAGCTTAGCGCGCACCCCAGCGTTACTGCCGAAGTCGACGGCCTCCCCGCCGAGATCCCCGCCGCCAGCGTATGGCCGCGCATCCGCCGGCAGCGCTACCAGCAGCTCGCCTACCACGTGGCGTTTCTCGACGAGCTCTACGCCGAGAACTCAGACGTTCGCACGATGCTGCCGCTAGCGATCGCCGAAACCTGGCTTCGCGAACACGACGCGCCGCCGGAGCCCTACGTGCTCACCTGCACGCGCGAGCCCGTCGCGCGACTTCCCAAAGCGGTCGAGCGCGCCCCCAGCGTCCGCCCCCGCGAAGGCGGACCCAAAGCCGGACCCGCCGCGTACGAACCTGAGACCATCACGATCAACCTGGTCTGGGACCCTGAAACCGCAACCTACCAAGGCTCCCGCGCCGAGCCCGTAGGCCAAGTCTCCCAAATAGTCGCCGCCACCAACCCCAATGGCGAGCCCGCTTCAGCGGGCGGGAGCGCAACGCCAGGCCTCCCCAACCTCCCCCCGCCGCGCAACGAACCCGCTCCCCCAATCGACTCACCAATCGACCCAGCCATCGAGCCCGCAATCGAGACCGCCGAATGACCGCCCCCCCCAACTACGCATCCGAGTTGGGCGGCGCGATCGGCCCCGCATGGAACCGCTTCTGGTTCACCCCGCGCAACGCCAAGACCCTCGGCGTGATGCGCATCCTCGTCGGCCTGCTCGCGTTCTACACCGTCGCCACGTACGCCCCCGACCTCCAGCGCTGGTTCGGCGCCGGCGGCATGCTGCCGCTCGACATGGTGCGCAGTCTCTACGAAAACCAGCCGTCGCTCCTCGACCTCGTCCCCCCGGGCATGCTCTGGCCGTTCTACTGGGCCTCGCTTGCGACGATCGGCCTGTTCACCCTCGGCATCGGCGGCCGTTGGTCCGCCATCGCGGCGACCGTGATCACACTTAGCTACTTCTCCCGCGCTCCGCTGGTCACGGGCGAGTACGAACCAATCCTCGCGTTCCTGATGGTGTACTTGTGCGTCGGCCGTGCGAGCGACGAATTTTCCATCGCCGCCATGCTAAACCGCAAGCGTTCGGCGGAATCCGCCCCTTCCGCCCTCCGCCCTCCGCCTTCCCCCTCCAACACCATCTCCCTTCGCCTCGTGCAAATCCACATCGCCGTCGTCCACGTGATGATGGCATGCGCGATGCTTGCCGCGCCCGAAAGCGCCTGGTGGAACGGCGAAGGCATCTACCTCGCCGCGATGCGCCCGGGCATGTCGCTGGTCGATCTCTCGTCGCTCACCGACCACCCGCGGATCGTGGCCGCGTGGAGCCACGCCATCACGCTCTACCTGCTGGCGTTCCCGGCGTTCGCCTGGCTCCGCCTCGCACGCCCACTGGTGCTCGCCGTCAGTGTCGGCATCTGGCTCTCGATCGCGATCGCCAGCGGCTGGCTGATGTTTAGCCTCGCCATGCTCACCGGCCTGCTCGCGTTCGTCGTGTTCGATCCGTTGAACCGCTAGATGAATCTCGCTCCATGGCAAAGAAAAAGCCAGCGATGCTCCTGCCCACCGACCGTATCGAGCGCGCCATTCTGATAGTCCGCAAAATGAGAGTCATGCTGGACGAGGATCTTGCTGCACTCTATGGCGTGGAAACAAAAGCGCTGGTGCAAGCCGTAAAGCGCAATCTCGAGCGTTTTCCGGCCGACTTCATGTTCCAGCTCACCAAAAACGAATTCGCCGACCTAAAATCTTGGGATGCCGGGAAAGAGACCGCGGATTTCGAGCCAGACTTGAGGTCACAAACTGTGACCTCAAGATGGGGCGGTCGACGATACGCTCCCTACGCCTTCACGGAGCAAGGGGTCGCCATGCTTTCAAGCGTGTTGCGGAGCCAGCGCGCGGTCGAGGTGAACGTCGAGATCATGCGCGCATTTG
>JANOIK010001308.1:0-11984 GCA_031407585.1 Planctomycetota bacterium
AATGACCAGCAGGACATTGGCGGCGTGGGCGCCGTTGGCCAAAAGCGTGACGATGAACGTCGCCTTGGCGATCAAGCTCGTGACAGATGTTCGCATGAGCCGGTCCTTTGCGCCCGCGCGCCGTTCCGCCGACTCGCTTGCCGAGCGCACCCCAGTGTTATCGCGCGCTTCCGACCATCGTTGACTCATAAACGGCCCGCAAAACGTCGCACCGGGCGATCAGGCCGATGATGCGCTCGCCGTCCATCACGGGGACGCGCCGCACGCGATGCACGACGCAGAGATCGGCAACCTTGCGAATCGTATCGTCCACGTCGACCGTTAGCAGGTCGGTCGTCATGTGCTGGGAGACCTTGTCGCTCAAAATCTGCTCGTCGTAGGCGACGGCCAGGAGCGCAAATTCGGTGACAATGCCAACCAAGCGATCATTCTCGTCGACTACGGGCAAACCACTGATTCGCTCGGTCAGCAACAGTTCCATGGCGGCCTGAATCGTGCATGACGGGCGGATCGTGATGACGCCTTCGGTCATGATATCGCGAGCGGTAAGCATGCAAGGGGCTCCGAGAAACTGTGCGCAACCTGGTGTTCAATCGACGTCGCGGCGTGCGACTACGCTTTTGCCAGTGAAACATAGTTCAAACTGGGGGCGTGATTGGGAGCCTCGGCGGAGCTTCCACCGAAAGCGGGATGCCGCCGTAATTGGGCCGCGCGAGTGTGTCCAAGCGCCTCCCTTCCGAATCGCTCGGCATAACCGGTATAACGGGCCGGCGCCTTGGGAGAATCTCGTATCAGTGCGGGCAGTCCGTGGCATAATTCCCTTGTCCCTGGTCCTCTGGCGCGTGCACCACTTCATTTTCCGCCTAACCGCCACATGGCAAGAAGCCCGGAGAACCCGACGCCGCCATCCCTTCATGAGGGAATCTCCGAGGCGGCGCTCGCGTTTCGCGGCTACAACATCACCAACCTCGGCCGCACGCCTGAACTGATCGCTCTACCGGCTTACCGCGAGATTGTTTGCGAAGAGCTGAGGCGAGTCGGCGCCGTTTGCGCCGACGTCATCAAGGCGCCGGTCGACCTCGCCAAGAATGTCGAGGATCGCCGTGAGTACGGGCTCGATCAGTACGCGCAAGCCGTGGCTCTGGTCGTTGCGGTGGAGATCGCCCAGCTGCGCTTGCTGCGCGAGGTGCACGGCATCGACTACCAGCAAGCGCGCCTGGCATTCGGATACAGCCTGGGCGAGATGACGGCCGTGTGCTGCTGCGGGGCCATCGCCGCCGAGGACCTCGTGCGTGTTCCGTTGTCTCTTGCGCGCGACTGCGCCGAGCTTGCCCACGATGTGCAGCTCGCGGTGCTGTTCTCGCGCGGCAAGGCGATTCCGGAAAGCCATGTCAACCGACTGTGCGTGAAAGTCACCAGCGAAGGCGCCGGCGCCATCGGGATGTCCGCGATCCTTTCGCCCAACACATATCTGCTTGTCGGCCAAGGCATTTCGGTGGCCCGATTCAAAGCCGCGATGGCCGATGAGCTGCCCGCGGGCGCGCACCTCCGGCTCAACGAACACCGGTGGCCGCCGCTCCATACGCCCATCGTTCGGCAACGCCAAATCGTCGACCGGGCGGCGGTCTTGATGCAGGCCATGCGCTGTCAACCGTTCCCCGTGCGGCCCGCCGTGGTGTCGCTGGTCACTGGCAAGCGGAGCTACAGTGACGCGACCGCCCGCGAGCTGCTGCGTCAGTGGGTGGACCAGCCCCAGCGATTGTGGGACGCGGTGTGCGAAACACTCGCCGCCGACACGAAGATCGTGCTGCACGTCGGCCCCGAACCCAACGTGATTCCCGCGACGTTCACTCGCCTGGCCGAGAACGTTCGACAGCAGATCGACGGCCATTCGCTGGGAAGCTACGGCAAGCGGGCGATGACGGGCATGGCCCGGCATCCCTGGCTGGGACCCTTGCTTCCTGCGCGGGCGGCGCTGCTGCGGGCGCCGTTCGTGGTGCAGATCACCCTGGAAGATTGGCTAATCGGCCACGCTCCCGCCGGCTGAGGCAGAGCGCGTCGGTTTGTCGCGATCTGTTTCATCGTCGCTGCGACGCAGAGGCGATTCACCCTTGAGCGGCAATTCATAACACGCGGCCTCTTCCGCGTTTCGCACGAGCAAATATTTTCCAGAAATCGCAGGGTTGTTCCAAGTCACGCCCTCAATGGCCTGAAAGCTCCCCAATTCGTGGTAGGCCTTGGGCGTCGCTTCGACGAGCACCACTTCGCCGCCCTCACTGAGGGCGAGAACGTGCTTCCCAACTAACACGATTTGGCCGTTGCCGATCTCGGGGCGGCGTCGCGATTTCCACTTTCGGCGCCCGGTCTCGAGATTCACGCACGCCAAATCGATGTCGTCGATCGCAAACGCGAAGCCATTGCGGATGAGAACGTTGCTCATTTTCGTGCGAAGCACTGGCTTCTTCCAAACGGTCTCAACCTTCCACTCGCCGTTGTTCGCCGACGTCACTTCGATCACCTCCGCGGGCACGCTGTAGCCCTTGGTCAACAGCAGGCGATTGTCGCCAATCGGCACGGGCTGCGAGTTCGACGCGTTTGATCCGCTGTTTCCCGGCCAAGGATGCTCCCACAAGACGCTGCCGTCGGCGGCATCGTGGGAAGTGACGAAGTCCTCGTTGACGACCACGATCTGCCGCATGCCGCCGATCTCAGTGAGGACCGGCGTCGCGTAGGATGACCGACGGCTGCTGCCGCTCCACGCTTTCTTGCCAGTGGCTTGCTCGTACGCGACCAGCGAATTCTCGGCCGTTCCGCCGACGCTCACCACGATCCACTCGCCCATGACAATCGGCGAGCCGGCCTTCCCCCAGGTAAGATTCTCGGCGCCCTCCTCCGCAAGACTGTCGTGCGACCAAATCACGCGGCCGGTGGTCGCATCCAAACAGTTCAAAATCCCGGTGGCGCCGTGAGTGAATACGCGCCCCTCGGCCACCGTCGGCGTCGCTCGCGGGCCGACGCCGCCCAGCGCACCGCTGCCTCCGGGATCCCAGCGCACTTCATCCTGGTGAGCCCAGGCGACACGCCCGGTCTTCACCTCGTAGCAGACGACAAGCTCCGTCGCGCCGCGTTGTTCTTGAGTCAGCGCGTAGTCGCCCACGACGGCGAAGCCCGACCACCCTGCCCCGATGGGTTGCCGCCATAATTTCTTCGGCGGGCGGGCGTTCCAATCGGCGTCGAGTTCAACGCCGCGTACTTCGGCCCACGCCTCGCCGCCCAAAAATGCCGGAACGTCGTGCGCGGTCGTTTTCCAGACAATCGCATCGCCCGCGGCGCGAACCCCAGAGAGCATCTCATCGGGCTTCGGCGCCCATCGCCACCGCCAGCTGGCGATGCCCACGTTTCCGTTGTTGACCAGCGCGATCGGGCCCAACGGGGAAATCGCCCACAAGGGCGTGCAAATCAGTGCAGCAAACACCGCGCGCCGACGGAGCGTACCGCCAGAATTTCTGAGCGTCCAAAACGCGGTTCCCAGAACCGCTGCGATGAGCGCGACATGGATACCCGAGTTCTTGTAGTCTTGCCAGGCGGCGACCCGCCGGAAAGCGAACAACGCGAGCCCCACGACGGCCCACCAGCCAACCAAACGCCATGCGTGCGACCGCATCTGCGACGGGGCCGCGGAATCGCCTGCGTTGGGGTTGTTTCCTGTCATCGTGACGTTCGTGACGTTACCGAAGCGTGCCATCAGCCATCCTACGAAGCGCGCGTCCGGCGGGCAATCCGCCGCAGGGTCCACGTAACCGCGGGGCCATGGTTGCAGGCGCCTCGCGTCGAAACTACAACCGACAAAGGCCCTCCAAACGTTTTCCGCCGCTCGACATCGACTCCCGCCGCTGCATGACCATGCTCGATTCACTCCAACGCCTCGATGGCCAATGGGCGGTCGTCACCGGAAGCACCTCGGGCATTGGTCGCGCCATTGCGCTCCAGTTGGCCGACGCGGGGGCGAATGTGGTCATCCACGGCCGCGACGCGAAGCGCGCCGCCGACGTCGCCGCGGCAATCCGCACGATGAAGCGCGACGCCGCGGTCGTTGTTACGGACCTCAGCCCGCCGATGGATTGCGACCGATTCGTCGACGAACTCTGGCGCCAGCGGCCCCTCGATATTTGGGTGAACAACGCGGGCATCGACGTGCTGACCGGCGAAGCCGCGCATTGGGAGTTCAGCGAAAAGCTCTCCCGACTTTGGGACGTTGATCTTCGCGCGACGGTCGAACTCTCGCGCGCGGTGGGCTGTCGCATGCGCGAACGCGGGCGCGGCTGCATCGTGAATATCGGCTGGGACCAGGCGGACACAGGCATGGCTGGCGACAGCGGCGAGATGTTTGCCGCCGTGAAAGGCGCCGTCATGGCCTTCACCAGAAGTCTGGCCAAATCTCTCGCGCCCGAAGTTCGCGTCAATTGCGTCGCCCCAGGTTGGATCCGCACCGCCTGGGGAAAGAGTGCTTCGGCGGCGTGGCAGCAGCGCGCCGCAAGCGAGTCGCTCGTCGGCCGCTGGGGCGAGCCCGAAGATGTCGCCCGTGCGGTCCGATTCCTCGCCACCCCCGCGGCTTCGTTCATCAATGGTCAAGTGATCGCCGTGAACGGCGGCCGCGCTGATTCGGCCAGCTCCGATGCGAACGACTGGAGCACTTGATTGCCGCGCGAGCATATCCACTTCGTGACCGGTCGCCTTGCCGAGCATGCACTCAAAAGCATTGTCGCGCCGCTGGCCGCGTCGGCGGGGTTCGACTACTCGATCGACGTGCTGCCGATCACCGTCGCGGCCCTCATGACGCCGCCGTGGATTGCGCGCCACTGGAGCGTGCCGCCCGCAACGACGCGCGTCGTGATCCCGGGGTACTGCGATGGTGACCTCGCGCCGCTTGCTGCGTGCACAGCCATTCCGGTCGATCGCGGCCCGCGCGACCTGCGACGGTTGCCCGAATTCTTTCTCCGCGAGCCGCCACCCGCTGACTACGGCGGCTATGACATCCAAATCATCGCCGAGATCAACCACGGCCCTCGGTTGACTCTTGCCCAGATACTGCACGAGGCTGCCAAACTCTCCGCCGACGGCGCCGACCTTATTGACGTGGGCTGTGACCCTGGCGACCCGTGGCCGGGCGTTGCCGACGCGGTTCGCGCCCTTTGCGATGCGGGCCATCGCGTCTCGATCGACAGCCTCAACCCGCGCGAAATCGCCTCCGCAGTGGCCGCGGGCGCGGAACTCATTCTGAGTGTCAACAGCACCAACCGTGACGCCGCACTCGATTGGGGCGTGGAAGCGGTCGTCACGCCCGACGTCCCGGCGACGCTCGAAGGCCTCGATGCGACCGTCGAACTGCTCGCCGCCGCGGGCGTGCCGCTGCGGATCGACCCCATCCTCGAACCGATCGGCTTCGGCTTCGCAGCCAGCATGGGGCGATACATGGACGTGCGGCGTCGCTACCCGGACGCCGAAATCATGATGGGCATCGGCAACCTGACCGAGCTCACCGAGGTCGATTCCGCCGGCGTCAACGCCCTACTGCTCGGCTTCTGCCAGGAGCTGTCGATTCACAGCGTGCTCACCACGCAAGTGATCAACTGGGCTCGCTCCAGCGTCCGCGAGTGCGACGTCGCCCGCCGGCTCATGCATCATGCGGTCGTTCGCCGCGAGCTGCCCAAGCACGTCGATTCGCGGCTGGTCATGCTCCGCGATGCGAAGATCCAGGAAACGCCGCCGGACGCACTCGTTGAGTTGGCGGCCCAAGTTCGCGACCGCAACTACCGGATCTTCGTCGCGGCCGGCGAGATTCAAATTGTCGGCGCCGGCCTGCATCTGCACGACGCTGACCCGTTCGTCCTCATGGAGCGGCTGCGAACAAGTGGCCCCGGCGGCGGCCTCCCGCCGAGCCTCGATCCGGGACACGCGTTTTATCTCGGTTACGAAATGTGCAAGGCGGCCACGGCGCTCTTGCTGGGCAAGGCCTACGAGCAGGACGAGCCACTCAACTGGGGCCTCGCGACGCGGCCCGAATCGCGGCACTATTTGAAGCGCACTCCGCACGGCGGCGCCGCAGCTCCGGGAGATGCGGCGCCATGAGCGACGACAGCTTCGACGCCTCCGAACTCCCGCTCGTCGAACCTGCACCTGCGGGTCTCGACCCCGTCACGGCCTTCGTGCGGCTCGCAGGATTGCCGCACGTGGTGTTCTTCGACAGCGCAACGCGCGATTCGCCGCTCGCTCGTTACTCGTTCCTCGCTGCAGACCCGTTTTCGTGGATCGAAGGCCCAGCCGTCGGCGCCGACCCGCTCGCCCATGTCGCCGAGTTCTGCCAACGCTTCAAGACGCCCCCGCGGTCGGACCTGCCGCCGTTCCAGGGCGGACTTGCCGGCGTGTTCGGCTATGAATTCAGCCGACGACTGGAGCGCGTTCCTGCTGCGCGTTTCGACGACCTACCCACGCCACCGCTGGCACTGGGCGGCTACGACGTCGTCCTGGCGTTTGATCACCACTCAGGTGCATCGTGGCTCATCTCGCAAGGATTTCCCGAGACCGACCCCGCCGCGCGTTGGGAGCGCGCCGCCGCGCGCCTCGCCGAGTTTCGAGAGCGATTGAGCAAGAACACTCCGGAATCGCTTGAATCCAAACAGAACAGTCATACGCCGCCGGCCGAATTGGCGCCGCAACTCGACGTCGGCATCCCAGGCGTTGCCAGCAATCTCTCGGCCGGCGCCTACCGCCGCATGGTCCGCCGCGGCGTCGAGTACGTTCACGCCGGCGACGTGTTTCAAGTCAACCTCGCCCAACGGCTCATCACTCCGGCCCAAGGGTCCTCGGTCGATCTCTACCTGCGTCTACGCGAGCGCAACCCTGCACCGTATGCCGGTTACTTCGACCTCGGCGAGTGCCAGGTCGCGAGCGCCTCGCCGGAGTGCTTCCTCACAGTTCGCGACGGGCAGGTGGAAACGCGACCAATCAAGGGTACGCGGGGCCGTTCGCTACGACCAGAAGCCGACCTATTCGCCGGTGACGAACTTCGGCTCAGTGAGAAGGACCGCGCCGAAAACGTGATGATCGTCGACCTCATGCGCAACGACCTCTCGCGAGTCTGCCGGCCGGAAAGCGTGCATGTGTCGCAGCTCTGCAGGCTGGAAACTTACGCCTACGTGCAACATCTTGTATCCGTGGTGCGTGGCGAGCTGCGACCTGGATGCACGGCTCTCGACCTGCTGCGGGCGAGCTTTCCCGGCGGGTCCATCACCGGCGCCCCCAAGGTGCGAGCGATGGAGATCATCGCCGAGCTCGAACCCACCGCGCGCGGCCCGTATTGCGGCTCACTCGCGTACATCAGCTTCAATGGCGCGATGGATGCGAGTATCCTGATTAGGACGATCACCGCCGCGCACGGCTGGTGGCAACTCCCCGTCGGCGGCGGCGTTGTCGCACAATCGGATCCCAACGACGAATACCAAGAAACCTGGCACAAGGCCCGCGGGTTGCTCAAGGCCATCCATTGATTCTGCTGATCGACAACTACGATAGTTTCGTCCATAACTTGGCCCGCTACTTCGAGCGACTTGGCCAGGACACGCTCGTGGTGCGCAACGACGCGACGTCGGCGGCCGACATCCGCCGCCTCGAACCCCTGGCGATCGTCATCTCGCCCGGGCCGTGCACGCCGAGCGAAGCCGGTTGTTCCGTGAGCGTCGTCCGCGAGCTCGCCGCCCGCACGCCCATCCTCGGCATCTGCCTGGGCCACCAGGCGATCGCGGCGGCGAGCGGCGCTCACATTGTGCGAGCCGCGGAGCCCCGCCACGGGCGCACGTCGCTCGTCACGCACGATGCTTCGCCGCTATTCGCCGGCGTGCCGTCGCCGTTTTCCGCGTGCCGTTACCATTCGCTCGTCGTTGACGAGCAAAGCTTGCCGGCAGAGTTGCAAGTGACGGCCCGCGCCGACGACGCCTCCATTATGGGCGTGGCGCACGCGACGCTTCCCCTGTTCGGCCTGCAGTTTCACCCCGAAGCGGCGCTGAGCGAACACGGCTACCGATTGCTCGCGAATTTCCTGACCCTGGCTGGCTGCCACGTGGACGCCGACATTCCGGATCTCGCGGCGAACGAGCTGCGGGTCACCCGCGAGCCGGCGCCGCTGCCGCCGCTGCAGCCCGTCACATTTTAATTCCACGCCATGTCCACGCCACTCACCGCCGCTGTGCCGCCCGTCCTTGGGGAGAACGGCTACATCCTCGAAGGCGTGATGACGACGCTCGACGCCGACGGCCAAACGCACATCGCACCGATGGGCCCGCTGGTCGACGATGCGCTCGCAACCCTCTGGTTGCGGCCTTACCGCACATCGACGACTTACGAGAATCTCAAACGCACCGGCGTAGGCGTGTTCCACGTGACCGATGACGTGGAGTTGGTCGCCCACGCTGCAGTTGGGCATGAGACTCTCCCTCCACCCGCCACGCGCGCACACAGCACGGGTGGCGTCATCCTCACGGGCGCATGCCGTTGGTACGCATTCGAAGTCCAATCGCTCGACGACGCGACAGAGCGCACGTCGATTCAAGCCCGAGTCGTCGACCGCGGCGTCCTCCGCGAATTTTGCGGCTTCAACCGAGCCAAACATGCCGTGGTGGAAGCCGCCATCCTCGCGACACGACTCCAGTTCATCGACGCGGCGACTATCCAGGGCGAGTTCGATCGCCTGGAAATGCTGGTGCAAAAGACAGGCGCAGCAGCGGAGCACCGCGCGTTTGCGTTTCTGCGCGATTATGTCGCGCGTGCGGCACAGGCGGCGTCATGACCGTGGTCCGCGTCTCAACGCCGAGTCGACTCCACTTCGGCCTGCTACGCCTGCAAGAAACCGCGGGCCGCAGCTTCGGGGGACTCGGTCTCATGATCGACCGCCCGCGCGTCGAGCTCGAGATGGCCACGGCGAACGAGTGGCGCGTCACGGGTCCCGAATCGAGCCGCGCCAGCGAGTTCGCCGCCCTCGCGCTTGAGGCGATCCCGTCGCCGACGAAGCCGAAGGCTCTCGCCATCGCGATCAACTCCGTCGTTCCCCAACACTGCGGCCTCGGAGGAGGCACGCAACTCGCGCTCGCCACCGCGGCCGGCGTACGTCAACTGGCGGGCGTGGGCGCCGGCACGGCCGAAGAACTCGCCGCCGCGGTGAGTCGCGCCGCGCGCAGCGCCGTGGGAACCCATGGATTTCTCCACGGCGGACTCATCTGGGAACTCGGCCGAGCGCCCGGCGCCGCATTGGCGGACCTCGCCGCGCGCGTCGCGCTTCCCATCGAGTGGCGCATTGTTCTCCTGGCCCCGCCCGACCGCCGCGGCCTCAGCGGCGCCGCCGAGCGCCAAGCGTTCGACGAACTCCCCCCAGTCCTCCCGGCCGTCTCACGGGAACTCGAAGCGATCGCCGAAACCGACGCTCTGCCCGCCGCCGTCGCCGGCGATTGCGACGCCTTTGGCGAAGCGGTCTACCGCTACGGACGACTCGCCGGCGAGTGCTTCGCCTCCGTCCAGGGCGGCCCGTACGCCTCGCCCGAAGTGGCCGCGTGCGTCGCGCGACTCCGCGAACTCGGCGTTCGCGGCGTGGGCCAATCGTCCTGGGGGCCGACCGTCTTCGCGATCATGCCGCACCAGCGCGCCGCAACCGAACTGACGGCCCGCCTGCGCGTCGAGGCGCCCTGGTCCGGCTACCAGGTCCTGGTCGCGGCCGTCGACAACCACGGCGCAGCGGTAACCGAGTTACCACTTGAACAATCAGCCGGCGGGCGCTAGCCCCCGGTTAGCGTTCGAGGAAACCGCGAAATCAGAAAAAACCGGACGCTAGCGCGTGCCGGCTGATGAACGGAAGCTACAGCAGGCCGTAACCCACAAGCGTCTGCCGCAAAGCCACCTCTTGCTTCGCGTCCAGCGGCGTCATCGGCAGCCGCATCTCGCCCGTGTCGCGGCCCAGCATCTTCATCGCGGCCTTGAGAGGAATCGGATTCGTCGACAGGCCCAGCATGTCGCGGCACAGCGAGTACAGCTTCTTGTGCCACTTGCGTGCTTCCGCCAGATCGTTGCGATCGGCCGCGGCAATCAACGCAATCATGTCCTTCGGCACGATGTTTCCCACCACCGAAATCACGCCGCGGGCGCCCACCGACATCAACGGCAGCGTGAGACTATCGTCGCCGCTCAGCACCGTGAGGTTGGTCGTGGTGAGAATCGACGACGCCTGGTCGAGCGAGCCGGTCGCCTCCTTGACCATCGTCACGTTCTCGATCTCGGCAAGTCGGGCGATGGTCTCGGGTTCGATGTTCTTCCCGCACCGCCCCGGGATGTTGTAAATGCACTGCGGCAGTCCCGACTCCTCGGCGATCGCCTTGAAGTGCTGATAAAACCCTTCCTGCGTCGGCTTGTTGTAGTAGGGCGCCACTTGCAGTGCCGCGTCGGCGCCTGCGGCTTCGGCCACCTTGGTCAGCCGCATGGCCTCGGTCGTGTTGTTCGACCCGACGCCGGGCATCACCTTGATCCGTCCCGCGGCCGTGTCGCACACGAAGGCGATCACGCGCTCGTGTTCGGGGTGCGAAAGCGTGGGCGACTCGCCCGTCGTGCCCACCGGGCAAATGCACACCGTTCCCGCGGCAATTTGAAATTCGATCTGCTGGCGGAACACGTCGTAGTCGACCTCGCCGTTCTTGTACGGCGTGACGATCGCCACCGAAAGCCCGGCAAACGCCTCTCCCTTGGTACTCATCGCTCACAAACTCCTTGGTGGCCCCTCATGCGCCGAGCTCAGCGGCTCGGAGCGCTCCTCGCGGTGCATGCAATCCAGCGTGGCACAAGATGATACGGCGGAGAGCCCTCGCCGACAATTGGGCGCCGGCTCCATCGGCCGTCGGGCGCTAGCCTCCGGTTTCTTCACGGCGTCTATGGCGACTCGCAGATCAGCCGCTTCATATCGCGAACGGCTTGCTCAAGCCCCACCATAATGGCCCGGGCCACGATGCTGTGCCCAATGTTGAGCTCGCACATCTCCGGAATCGCCGCCACTGGTTTGACATTGCGATAAGTCAGCCCGTGCCCCGCGTGGAGCACCAGCCCCGCCTGCCGAACGCGCGCCCCCGCCTCCCGCAACACGCGCAATTCCTCGTCCCCTGCGAACTTGGCCGTGGCGTGGGCATACGCGCCCGTGTGCAGCTCGACCGCCTCGACGTCGAGCTCCGCCGCCGCGTCCAGCTGCCGCGGATCGGGATCCAGAAACAAACTCACCACAATCCCCGCGTCGCGAAGTCGCTTCACGGCGGCGGACACGCGGTCCCGCTTACCCGCGACGTCGAGCCCGCCCTCCGTGGTCACCTCCTCGCGTCGCTCCGGCACGAGCGTCGCCTGCTGCGGTCGCGCCCGGCAGGCAATCTCCAGCACCTCGTCTGCACACGCCAGCTCTAGGTTCAGTTTAACCGTCACGGTCTGCCGCAAGAGTTCAAGATCGCGTTCCTGAATATGCCGCCGATCCTCGCGGAGATGCAGCGTGATGCCGTCGGCCCCGCCCAATTCGGCTAACGACGCCGCCCAAACCGGGTCGGGCTCGTTGGTTTTGCGAGCCTCCCGCACAGTGGCGACGTGATCGATGTTGACGCCCAGAGAGGTCATAGGGATGCCAATTTTGCGGGCATTTGGGAGCGGCGATGCGACGAGCCACCGCGGCCGCCACCTGTCGTTGTAAAACTTCAACCGACCTGTTGTCTAGCTGCCCCGCATCGCGACGGCGGGCCGCCGCACAATCGCCACAACATGAATGGGGGCAACCGCGTCGCCGTGCGCCCGCCTGTCCCACGGTCCGCGACCTAGGTTTGACCGTCAGAGGGCAACAACGACGCCACCATCCTGCACCCAAAGCCGTTCCGTTACCCGGTTATGAGCACGAGACGCACGGACCCAAAAAGGTTCGC
>JANOIK010000021.1:0-2173 GCA_031407585.1 Planctomycetota bacterium
TTCATCCCCACGCTGCTGCACCACGGCATGATCGTCGTGGGCCTGCCGTACTCGTGCAAAGAGCTGACCGACCTCAGCGAAGTGAAGGGCGGCAGCCCCTATGGCGCCGGGACCATCGCGGGGGCCGATGGCTCGCGCACGCCGACGGAGAAGGAGCTCGCGATGGCGCGGTTCCAGGGGAAGCACGTCGGGGAGATCGTGGGGAAGCTTGTCCGATAAAGTGTCCGCAGAGGGTGCTTTCGGATTATCCGCAGATGGCGCAGATGGACGCAGATGGGGATGGGAGGAGAAGAGGAGCCGGGGGTCGAAGAGTCGTAATAAAATCCTTTTCCGTTTCCAACATTCACTGTCCATCATCTGCGCAAATCTGCGTCATCTGCGGGCAAATCCGAGTCCTTAGCGGTTTGATTCGGAGAGTGCGACTTCGGCTTTCGGCGCCAGGGCGACCGAGATGGCGTTGAGCGCCCAACCTTTGGGCGTCTGTACGTATTCAACGGCGAAGTGCACGGTCTCGGGCTTTGTGTCGAACGAGCCGACGAGCTGCAGCCGACCCGGGCGAACTTCGGCCGGGGGCTGCGCGAACTGCGGTGCGGCGCAGAGGATGGGGCTCAGGTCGTAGTGCTTGCGGCGATGCTCGCGAAACGACTCCGCGAGATCGGCGGCGGAGTTGCGCTCGCGGAATGCCTCGCCGCCGAGGTCGCGCAGCACGGTGTAGTTGCCGGTGATGTTGGCGTGGTTCAGCGCCGTGAGGGCGTTCTTGACCATCATCTCCATGACGGCGGAATCTGCGGGCGCTGTGCTCACCGGCTCGGCGGCGCCGGCGTGCATCTTCATTGCGAGCGCCACACATGCGACCGCGACGAATGGGCGCCGCGGGAAGGCCTGCACGCGATTGAGAATTTCGGCCATGTCGTTCTCCAAACGGCTCACCAGGCGAACGTGACGCCGGCGCGTCCGCCGCCGTTGCCGCTGCTGGTGCTCACGGCGCCGCCGCCGTTGAGGTAAATGTTCTCGGCCAGGCGCGCCGCGCCGCCCAGGGCGATGGCCGTTTCGTTGTTGAAAATGCCAACGTCGCTCGACACCGCAAAGTGGCATGCTCGGGCAGAATGTTCGGCACGCCGGAGAGGGCCATCGCCATCGAGACGCCTTCGGAGTTGCGCTCGGAGTAATTTTGGAGGTCGTCGGCAGTCGCCAGGCCCAGCGAATCGAAGTCCGCGGCAGCGAGATTGCCCATCGCGTCGGTCGTCACGACCTGCGTGGGCCCGCTCTGCTGTGCCGCGCTTGACGCCGACGTGATGCCCGGCGCCGTGTAGTTGTTGTTGATGTTCCCCAGCGACATCTGGTTGGTTCGTTCGGCCCTTGAAAAAGCACCGATTGCCGTCGTATTATTGGCCGTGGCCGCGGCGAAGTATCCCGTGGCCGTTGTGTAATTCGCGGCCGCATTTGTTCCGCTGCCAAGGGCGACGGACCCCGTATTCATTGCCCTCGCCTGCGCACCCGCGGCAAGGGATGCGTCGCCCGGAGAGAAAGCGCTCACTCCGAGGGCTACTGCCGAGTGCCCCTGCGACTCTGCGAGTTCGCCCATCGCTATGCTGCCAAAGTTTGATGCCTTTGCTAGCGCACCCACCGCAATCGCGTGCTCGCTTGTGCCGGCAGCCTGATATCCAATGGCAACGGCGTATCGATCGGTGGCCGTCGCGCTGGAGCCGATGGCGGTCGTGTCGAAGTGAGTTGCGGCTGCAGCATTGCCCAGCGCTGTTGCGTCGTCCATCGTGGCCATCGCCCCGACGCCAACGGCGGTGGAGGTCGGAGTCGAAGCAACGGCGCCGTCGGCGTTGCCCGTGACGAAGTTCGTGCCCAGGAACTGCGCGTGCGCTTCCCCGGCGGCGCAGAATGCGACCGCGGCCAGCGCAAGGCGTGTGAGCCCGCTTCTCATGAGTTCCGCCCAACGGCCACGGCATGCGCGGCCAAGAGAAGTCAGTGCGAAAAGTCGTCCGTCGAGGAGTTTCCGTCATCGAATCAATCGACATATCCCTCTGCAATCATGAACGGCATGGCGCCAGACGATGACTGCTAGCTCGCCGTTCCACCCACGAGCCGCCAAATGCTGCGGTTTTCACTCCGCCGCCCGGCATCTGGCGCACGCTCCGCAAATTGGGTAGAATAGGCGACC
>JANOIK010000038.1:0-1618 GCA_031407585.1 Planctomycetota bacterium
AGATGAAGACGTGGAGCTGCAAAGCGCGCTGTCCAACGAGATCGAAGTCGACCTGGTTGAAGCGATTTCGAATCTCACGGCCCGGCAGGTTTCGCTCCAGGCCTCGCTGCAAGTCATGGGAAACATGCTGCAGATGTCGCTGTTGGATTTCATCTGAGCCGCGGCGGCCGAACGCCATTTCGGGCGGTCGCGCCGCACCAATCGCCCCGTCGCTAGAAGCTGCGCAGTTTTACTGGTTTCGCGCGTCGTAGGGCGCCGATGGAATCAGTGCCGCATGCTAGTACCGCGGCGCGTTGCGAAGCCCGCAGCATTCCGACCACGACCGCATCGGCGAGCGACCGGCGGCGTGAGCTGAACTGCGCGGAGCGGCCGCACTCAGGAGGCGATGACATGGAAGTCACGACGTCGAGGTTTGGCACGCTTCAGGCGCCGCCCTCGGACATTCTACTGTTCGAGCAAGGGTTGATCGGCCTGCGCGAGTGCCGGCAGTGGATCGTGCTGGCCGACGCGCAAAATCCGGCCCTGGGCTGGCTGCAGTGTCTGGACGACCCCGACATGGCGCTCGGCGTGGTGAGCCCGCGGCGGTTCGTGCCCGACTACCAGTTGCGCGTGTCGAAGCAGGACCTGGCGCCCTTGGGGCTGACGACCGTGCGCGCCGCGCAGGTGGTGGTGATTGTCAGCCGACGGCCCGAGGGCTTGTCGCTGAATCTGCGGGCGCCGCTGGTGATCAACGTCGAGGCGCGGCGCGGTCGCCAAGTGGTTGCAGCGGATGCGCTGCCGGTGCGGATGGCGCTCGTGGCGCGGGACGACATGCGGATGTCGGCTTAGTGGAGTGGTGCTCTCGGTAGGTTTGGACAATTTGGCCGCCCGACGTCCCAGGAAAAGGACGCCGGGGGTCGGCGCGTCAGGCGGACGCACAACCGGCGGCGACGCCCCCACATTCGGAAGAGGCCGATCATGTTGGTTCTATCGAGACAACGCGACGAGAGCATCATCATCGGCGACAATGTGGTTGTCACGATCGTCGACGTGCGGGGCGACAAGGTGAAGCTGGGCATCGAAGCTCCGCAGGACGTCTCGGTGCACCGCCGCGAGGTGTACGAAGCGATTCGCCGCGAGAACCAGCAGGCCGCCCGGTTGCGCCCGGAAGACGCCCGCGACATCGATCGCGGCGCCCCGCCGCGGCGCCGCTAGCGTCGTACTGCCGGGCGCTCGTGCGCTTTCGGCAAGCTTTACGCTTCGCGCCAACTCTAGCGATTGCATCAGACGGCGCGATTTGGGCGACTGTAATCTGGGCAAGTGCGCGAATTCTTACGCAAAGTGCTATCGCACCTCAAGCGCCCAGATTCCCTCGTCGATATCTCGCCTAGACGAGTCCGTTCTGCGGATTTCGGCGTCCCTGCGCAAGGCGCTGGCAACCCGTAAACGGTGCGAGAAACCACACGTGGCGGCAAATCTTTGCAACACGTGCAAAACCACAACCTACGTTTGGCAAGACGTGATAACTCGGTCCAAGCGTAAGGGCAGGAACCGAGGGCCGTCAGACAATTAATCGGTAACGGTGAAATTAGAGTGCGAGGCGGGTGACCTCGGCGCCGTGCGACAACGCCAACGACCC
>JANOIK010000089.1:0-2019 GCA_031407585.1 Planctomycetota bacterium
TTCTCGATGGTGCGCGCCTGCTCCTCGTGCGACTCCACTTGCTGAATGCCCACCAGCACGACGCTCAGCGGCTGACGCAACGAACGACACTGACCGAGCGCGAAGGTGAGCTGCACATCGAATTCGGCAAGCTGGTTGCGACCCCAAGCGAGCGGCTGAACGCGCCCGCCGCCGGAAAGCTCTTCGCGCGACCATGTGTCGCTCACCGGGCGGGTCGCGTCGGATGAAGTCGCGACAACCGTCTCGGCTGCCGACGTCGGCGCCGGCGAGTTGAGAAATCGACTCACCGCCGCTTGAATGTCCGGCAGGCTCACCGTGCCGGTCGAAGGCTTGGTCTTGCGCGGGTCGAAGGGCGCCGCCGTCACTCGTTCGCCCGCGGCGTCGGCAGGCCCCACGACGTTCTCGCTCACGCGCGACATCGCCTGATGAGCCTGCACCAAAATCTCCGTGTACTCGGGCGCCGGCGGCAGGTCGAGCGACAGGACCTTCGCCAACTGACGGACCTTCGGCTCGAGCGAGCCCACCAGCTCGTTGAGCCGCGCCTTGGTCAGTTCGCAGTACAGTCGGCCCGCCTCGAGCAAGTCGGGCAGCACGGCAAGCCGATGTTGGCCAACGAGCGCCGACAGCAGCTCGGCCAGGTGCAGCACGCGGGCGAGCGGAGCGTGCTCCTCACGATTGCGGGCGAGCCGTTTCTCCGAGCGCGGCTCGGCGATCGCGCGAACGAGCGACTCCGGCATCTTCCAGTGGGCGAGTAGGCCTACGGTCAGTTGAACGTGATCGAAGCCCAGCGCCGTGTGCTCGAGCGCCGAAAGATCGGCGCCGCGGTGCATCGTCTCGGCGATCAGCCCCGCATAGGGTGCGCCCAGCTCTCGCAAGAGCACCAGCACGCCGAGGTCCTGCATCATTCCGGCGAGAAACGCCTCGTCGCCCGACCGCTTGAACAGTTGCTCGCTCACCTCGCGAGCAGCGACGGCCCGCGCCAGCGTCGAGCTCCAGTACCAGTCGAGCTGCTCGCGGGCGATGTCGACGAACAGTCGCTGCGGCAGGCTGAACCCGAGCGCCAAGAGTTTGAGCTGCTTGATGCCAAGTAGCGAAACGGCCTCGTTGAGATCGCCCACCGAATGGCTCAAACCGAACAGCGAGCTGTTGACCACGCGTAGCACTTTGGCGGTGAGGGCGGGGTCCTGTTGCAGGCACTCCTTGAGCGCCCGGACGTCGGACTTCGGGCTCTCGGTGAGGCGCAGCACTTCCACCGCGACGGCCGGCAGCGAGTAGAGGCCGCTGGCTCGGCGCACGATCAGGTCGATGGTCGAGAGATCGGGCGCAGTCTCGGCGAAAGTCGTCATGGCGGGCGGCTTCATATGAGGCGGGCAGCGTCTTGGCGGGGCACGCAACTCTAGCTCACGGCCCACCCCAACGCCGGGACCGCCGCGGCCAGCTAGCACGACCGTTACGATCGGTATTCGCCTGGGAGCCGAGGCCGGGCGGCGTATACAATCCGTCCCAGAAACGGCCCGATTTTCTTGTGAGACGATGCCATGGGTATGCGAACGGGATGGATGATACTGGCGGCGGCGTGGATGGTCGGCGGGGGCGAGCTGGCCGCGGCCGAGCAGAGCGCCGACGTCGCGACGGCGACGCACGTCGAGGCCGCGGGCGAGCCCCAGGGCGGGCAGTTCGATCGCGTGACGATGGTGCGGGAGCTGATGCGGCGGCGCGGCGGCGACGCGGCGGCCGCGGCCCAACTCGTGCAGCTCTGCCGCGAGTTTTCCCCGGCGGATGCGACGGGCGCGTACGAGGCGCTGGCGCTCGCCCACGAAGCGGCGGGGAACATCAATCTCGCGGCGGACGCCCGCCTGCTCATGTCGCAAAGCTATTCCGAGGAGCCCCTCGCCCGGCAGGCGATGCTGTGGCTCACGCGCGTGTACTGCAGCAGCGAGATCGCGCACCATCAACGGCCGCCGGATCGCGCGGCGAGTGCGGATGCGGACAAGGGGTCGGCGTTGTACGCATACCATG
>JANOIK010000104.1:0-2396 GCA_031407585.1 Planctomycetota bacterium
GCGCGCGACTGCTTCCGCCGGGCGATCTCCTGGCAGCCCACGATGTTCCGCGCGTGGCGCCGCTTGGCGTCCACGGGGGCGTCTACTTGGGTCAAATCCGCTCCGCCGCCCGATCAATTTGACCAACGCCGCCGCGCGGCCGGTTAGTGCAAATCATCCCGAGGTCAGCCATTGGATCGGGTAAACTAGACTTGCGATAGGATTTCTCGCGGACCTTGGATTGACAGCGAAACGCCCTCAAGCGGGTGCTGTCCCCTGGTGTGTTGCTAGGAAGACTCTTTGCCGTCCAACTCGTGGATTGGAGTGCATACAGTGCCTCCACCCTCGTAGTCGCAGGCGGGACATTTCTCTTGTCACGTCGATGGGCCAAGTGGGTGAGAAATGACGAGTTCCGCGCCGCATTTGGGGCAAGTTGCCATTCGGTACTCTTCCTAGAAGTGCGTCGCTAGGACAATTATTTCGGCGAATCTTTCTTCTCAAACTGCTCCCAATACCCCGGAGACGCTCCGCTGTCGTAGAGGACCATGAAGCCGCACTTGGGGCACACAAAATGACCACCGCCCGGACCGGCGGACTGCACGATGAGCTGTTGCCCACACTTACACTTGCCTGGGTCAAACGGCTTGGTTAGCTGTAAACCGCAGCTAGAGCAGTAGATGATTTCGGGGCCGCCTGAATCATTGTCCGTCTGGCACCGTGGGCATCCAAGTGATTCCATGCCTCCATCTATGAAACGATCGTTGTCAACCGGCGATACAGTTGATTTAGTTGTTGTCCGCTGAGCTGGCCGATGCTTCTGCGAGCTGTTCTCACGAACGCTCAACCATCTATTCGAGGCGTCGCCCATGCGGGGACCCGTCGTGAAGCGTGTTTACGAAAGGCGCCGCCATTCACTATAGCGTCGGTCGACTCGATGGCCGCCAGCAGGGGGTGATGTCGGGGTCGCCTTCGTCGTATCGTGATCGGTCGGTTCCGCGGTCAATGTCCGTTTCTCCTGGGCCCATCGCCCTTAGCCGGTCGTCGGCTCGCCGATCGGCCGGTACGCTTGGCCGCTGTGGAGCAGCGATACGATGACGCACCACGCGCGGCGGGCGACGGCGACAATCGCTTTCTTGGCCCCGCACCGCTTCTTGAGCCGCTCGTACAACAGTCCCCAGCGACGGGTCTTGTTCGTCAGACGCCAGGCCAATTCAACCAGCGCCGTCCGCAGCAGCCGCGAACCGGCCTTGGTGATCCCGAGTTGCTTGGTGCGTTTGTCGCTCTGACGGATCCCTGGCGCCAGGCCGGCGTAGGCGGTCGCCTTCCGCTGTGAGCCGAAGCGGCGGACGTCGCCCGTTTCGGCCAAGACGACCTCCGTCGTCACCGGGCCGACGCAGGGAATGCTGGCCAAGACGCCCCGCGCCTCCTGCTCGGCAATCGGCGCTCCCTGGGCGAATTCCTTCAGTCGCCGGTCGACCGCCTTAAGCCGGGCGGCATGCTGATCCAGCTCCTCGCACAACACATCGGCGGCAAACCGATCGGCGGCGGACAGGTCGATCGTTTCGAGGTACGCTCGGCCGGCGCGGGAGAACAGGTCGGTCCGGTCAGCGTTGTAGTTCGCCACGATCCACCGCAGCTTGTTCTTGGCCGACGTGATGCGCCCTTGGCAGTAGGCGCGAAGCCGAACCAACGTCCGGTGCTCGCGGACCCGTGGCGTGGGACGCCAGGACTCAGGAACCTGGGCCAGCGCGAGAAACTCCGCCAGCGTCTGGGCGTCGAGCTTGTCGGTCTTGTTCTTGCTCTCGGCAATCACTCGGAGCTTGCCGGGGTGGGCCAGCACGATCCGCGCGGCCGTCGGTTCAATGAGCTGGACGAACCATTCGTAACTGGCGGTCGCCTCGACGACCGCTTCGTAGGAGCCGAGCCCGGCGAAATAGGCCGCGATGGCCTCCTCGTCGCGGCAGGCCAGCCGCTTCCGTTCGATGATCTTCCGCTCCCGGCCGACTAGTTCCACGACGCACAGGCTGATAGTCTGCTTGTGAAGGTCGACGCCGACATAACGCATGGCTTCTCTCCTTGTGTGAGGACGGGTGCTTCTCCAAAACACCGGTCTATCACGATCATCAAGGAAAGCCAGCCGTCGGCTCGGCCTTCGCTTATCTCATAGCTTCACTATAGCCGCTCCGCTGCGAGATTCAGACGCGGATCATGCTGGCGAGGTAATCTGCCGCCCCTTTACCAGGCCCTTGCGGAGTTGGTCGCCTTACGCCGCCAAGCAACAAATGACAGTGCCCCCATTGCTAATACTGAGCCGATCAGCAAAATCGCCGGAAGCTTGGACGCAAAAACATATTGCCAAAACGAACTGTTGCGAATTATTAACGGCCTGCCAGAGGCCAAATCTCGTGCCGCAAGTG
>JANOIK010000105.1:0-5265 GCA_031407585.1 Planctomycetota bacterium
ACCGGTTCGACGGGCGCGGCCACGATCACTGGCGCGGGGGTCCAAGTGGATTAATAGCTCTACACTTTACGTTGGCGATGCCGGCAGCGGCGCGCTCACAATCACCGCGGGCGGGCTGGTCAGCGTACGCCAGACGCTCAGGATCGATTCCAACGGCAACGGCGACGGTTTCGTCAATCTGGCCACCGGTGGGATGCTCGCTCTCTGGGGGAACGCCGACGACTCGCTCGCGCAGTTCCTCAGTTTGGTCGCGGGCACGGATGCGATTCGCTTTTGGAATTCAAGTCTCGCGAGCTGGACGCCGCTCACTGCCGCCACGCTCGACGTTGACTACACATTGCAGTATCAAGCGGCCGGCGACCTGACCGGCTACACGCTTCTCACCGTCCTGGCGCCCGGTCCCTCGGGCGACTTCAATTTCGATGGCCGCGTCGATGGCGACGATCTGTTAGCGTGGCAGCGCGGGGACTCGCCGATGCCGAATAGCTCCCAGGACCTCGCGGCATGGCGAGCGAACTTCGGCGTTGGTGCGACGACCCCCGCCACGACCGCCATCCCCGAGCCGGGAGCGGTCGGGTTGGTTGGGCTCGCCTTTACACGGCTACTTGTGGGCGGCAGATTAGCTGGCAGCCGGTGTCGCAGGGGTTGAGTAAGAAAGTTGTAGTTGGCGCCCGCTGCGAGGGGGACGGAAGTTTTCGAAGAGCGGGGCGCGGCGCTCTACTTAAACAGCCCGCTCACCGATTCGTTGCGGTGGATGCGTTTGATCGCTTCGCCCAAGAGCGGCGCCACGCTGAGGACCTTGGTGATGGGGGCCTGGTCGAGGCGTTGGGGGATGCTGTTCGTGCAGACCAGGCTGGCGAGGTTGGCGTCGTTGAGGTTGTTCACCGCGTTGCCGCAGAGGACGGCGTGGGTGACGCCGACGTGGATTTCTTTGACGCCCATTTCGTGCAGGACGCTGGCGGCGCCGCGAATCGAGCCGGCGGTGCTGATGAGGTCGTCGAACATGAGGGCCGTCTTGCCGGCGACGGGGCCGCCGAGGATGTTTGCCTGGATCGTTTTCTCGGCGCTCATGCGGCGGTTGTCGATGATGGCGACGCTGCCGCCGATGAGCTTCGCGTGGCCGAGGGCCCGTTAGATCCGGATCGAGCCCTGGATTCCGCGGACGAGTTGCTCCAGGCGGTCGACGACTTGATCGTGCGTGAGGCCGTCGGTGTTCACTTCGATGGAGTCCGCCGCCTTGGCGAGGCCGCCGAAGACGCGCTCGACGTCGCGTTGGTCGCGACGGCGCTGCTTTTCCAGTACCACTTGGAAATCGACTTCCTCGCCGCGCGCCTGCAAGTCTTGGAATCGGCGGCGGGCGCGCTCCTCTTCGCTGGCGGTGAGGAAAATCTTGCACTCGGCCCCGGGGAACACCACCGTGGCCTGGTCGCGGCCTTCGGTCACCACATCGACGCCGGCGGCGATCTGGCGTTGCTGATCGATGAGCTGCCGGCGGACGGCGTCGTTGTCGGCGGCGTAGGTAGTGAGCGAGGTGATCTCGAGCGTGCGGACTTCGCCGGTGACGTCCTCGCCGTCCATGAGGATGCGATCGTCGGAGACTTCGAGCTTGAGCCCGGCCGCCACCCCGGCGAGCTGGTCGGGGACGGACCAATCGACGCCGCGGCGTTTGCCGGCCAGGGCGACCGCCCGGTACATGGCGCCGGTGTCGAGGAAGCGGAAGCCGAGGCGGCGGGCCAATTGGCGGGCGGCACTCGATTTTCCGGCGCCTGCGGGGCCGTCGATGGTGACGATCATGGGGGAGGGGAAGGCGCTAGGCTCTAGGCGCTGGGCGCTAGGGCGGAGGAGACGGAGAAGTTCAATGCGGAATGCTGAATGCTGAGAGGGGGATGGGGGCGAGCCTTGGTTATCGGAACCGTGGCGGGGGCTTGCAACTGGTGAGCGGCATGAAACGTCAAACTCCGTCATTTTTAGGGCCGGTGGGGTCGTTCCTGACCCAGAGGGCTTCGCTATACATTCGAGTTTTGCTGACTAGATTGGAAAGGCCGCTCGGTAGGCATGCCGCGGGGGGTCGCGAACGCGGCTTGGGGGAGGCTTTTCCGCGGCGGAATTGGGCGTTGTTTGACTTTCCGCAGGTCGCTTCGATAGATTTGCAAATAGAGAACAGAGGCACTGCGCGGTCGCGGTCGACGTATTCGCTGAAATACGGCAGTCGGCAATCGGCATGATCTCATCCCGTCGATTGGGTTTGGAATCGCGGACATAGGCGCAGTTGCAAGTGAGCGAACGCCGCGAGGGCGTCGGTCGCGCTTGCTCACAATTTGAATCGGAACAGGGGCTTCTCGCATGGCAAAGGGCAATGCCGTTTGGGGAATCGATATCGGCCAGTGCGCGCTGAAAGCGCTGCGCTGCCGGCCGCACGAGAAGGAACCGCGCCGGCTGGTGGTCGAGGCGTTCGATTACATCGAATACCCCAAGATTCTCACGCAGCCTGAGGCCGAGCCCGCGGAGCTGATCCGCGAGGCGCTCGCGACGTTTCTGTCGCGAAATGACCTGACCGGGGACACGGTCGCGATGTCGGTGTCGGGGCAGAGCGGCTTGGCGCGGTTCATCAAGCTGCCGCCGGTCGAATCGAAGAAGATTCCGGACATCGTGAAGTACGAAGCGCGGCAGCAGATTCCGTTCTCGCTGGACGACGTGGTGTGGGATTACCAGCAGCTCACCGGCGGCAGCGAGGAAGACGGCTTCGCGCTGGAGCCGGAGGTGGGCCTGTTTGCGATGAAGCGCGACCAGGTGGCCCGGGCGCTGGCGCCGCTCGAGGAAGCGGGGATCGAGGTGGAACTCATCCAGCTCGCCCCGCTGTCGGTTTACAACTACGTGTGCTTCGATCGGCTGGAAGACCTCAAAACGCAGCCCTACGACCCCGCGAAGCCGCCGACCTCTACGGTGGTGATTTCGCTGGGCACCGACACGACCGACTTGGTCGTGACCAACGGTTTCCGCGTGTGGCAGCGCAACATTCCGATCGGCGGAAATCACTTCACCCGGGCGCTGTCGAAAGAGCTGAAGCTCACCTTCGTGAAGGCCGAGCACCTGAAGCGCCATGCGACGCAGGCGGACGACCCCAAGGCCGTGTTCCAGGCGATGCGGCCCGTGTTCAGCGATTTGCTCGCGGAAATTCAGCGTTCGCTCGGCTACTTCATGAGCCTGGACAAGGCGGCTCGCGTGGGCGAGGTGATCGCCCTGGGTAACGCGATGAAGCTGCCGGGATTGCAGCGGTATCTGGCGCAGAACCTCGAGCAAGAGGTGAAGCCGATCGAGGAATTCCAGCGGCTCACCGTGGGCAGCGCCACGGGCGCCACGCAGTTCAAGGACAACGTGCTGAGCTTCGCACCGGCGTACGGGCTGTGCATTCAGGCGCTGGAAAAGGGCGAGCTGAAGACCAACCTGCTGCCCGAAGAGATCGTGACGCGGCGGATGGTGCGGTCGAAGAAGCCGTGGGCCGTCGCGGGCGTGGCGGCGGTGTTGATGGGGCTGACGGTGAATTATTTCACGCACGTGAATGCCTGGCGGGGCGTGAACGTGGCGGATGCCGCGTGGGCGGGTCCGATCGGCCAGGCGGGCACGACCAAGAGTACCGCGGCGACCTTGGAGGGCGAGCGGACGTCGATCATGGCCTCGGCCGAGACGCTGAAGGCGACCCAGGACAAGCTCACCAGCAACGTCGAGGGCCGACTGCGGTGGCCAGAGCTCATCAAGGCGATCGACGCGGCGCTACCCAAGGACAAGCGGCAGCGCGAGGAGTCGGCCGAGCACGTGATGAGCCGCAACGAGCTGCACATCACGGCGATCGACAATCAGTTCTTCGCGGAGGTTGGGACCGAATATTTCACGCCGGTCGAGACGTTGTATTGGGAATCCAAGGGCGGTCGTCCGGGCGAGGCGGCTGCGGCCGATCCTGCGGCGGTGGCCGACCCTGCTGCGGCAGCTGCCGCGCCGGCCGAAGCCGAGGCGGCGCCGACCGGACCGGGTTGGGTGATCCAACTCACCGGGCATCACTTTCACAACGCCGACCGGACGAGCGACATGGGTCGTTTTGTGGCGCAGACGCTGCTGAAGAACCTTGCCGAAGGCGTGGTCGAGCTGCCGGACGGAGAAAATGGCGAAACGATCGAGGCGCCCATCAAGGATCTGGCGATCTCGCACGCTTGGTTGGCACAGGACAAGAACATCGACGAGAACTTCTGGATCGATCCGGACGCGGAGCTGTACGGCGACGGCATGATGGCGCCGCCGCCGATGGCTGGCCCGTTCGGCGGTCCGGGCGGCGTGCGCGACGACAATGATCGGGACGGCGGCGACGGCGACGACAATGATCGCGGGGGTCGCAATCGGGGCGGCCGCAATCGAGACGATGAGGACGAAGAAGACGAAGACGCGGTTGCCGGCGTCCCGCAATCGCGGGCGTTCAAGGTGCGGCGGTTCGACTTTGTCGTGCAGTTTATCTGGCAGCCGAAGACGCGCGCCGAGCGAGCGACGATGGCCGCGGAGCGCGAGGCGGCTGAGAAAGCCGCAGCGGATGCGGCCGCGGCCACAGCCGGTGAAGCGCCTGTTGACGAGGGTGTGCCCGTCGAGGAGCCGATGGTCGAGGAGCCGGTGGTGGAAGAACCCGCTGCCGTCGATCCTGCCGCGGATGACGCCGCGGAACCTGAAGTGACGGATCCGGCTGCTACGGGCGATGATGCTGCGGATCCAGCCGCAACGGACCCTGCCGCGGAGGCCTCGCCCGCGGGCGAGGCGCCGGCAGAAGAGGCCGCGCCGCTTGACGAGGTGACGGCGACGCAGTGAGGGTTTCTTTCAGAGTGAGTGGTGAGTGGTGAGTGGTGAGTGGTGAGTAGGACGCGCGAAATCGGCGCCTACTTACCACTCACCTACTCACTCCGATAACTCGGAGCGAAGCGAGATGGATAAAGTTCGTGCTTTCCTGACGGTGTGTTACCAGCAGCGCTTTTGGATTCTGAGCGTGGTGGGACTCATCGTCGTCGCCGTGTGTTGGATGATGGCGTCGGGCTCGCTGGACGCCGAATTCACGGCGAACAAGGCGACGATCGATAGCAAGTTCGGCGACATGCGGACCATTAACGGCACGGCGGTGCACGGCAACGATGCGGTCAACCAGGCCGAGCGCGAGCAGGCGATGCAGATTCGCAAACGCGTGCTGGCGCTGTGGGAGAAGATGTACAACCGGCAGCGGGACGAAGTGCTGAA
>JANOIK010000136.1:0-1846 GCA_031407585.1 Planctomycetota bacterium
CAGGGCTGGGCAATTGTTGTTGCCCATGGGACCCAGGGCTGCGCCCTGGGCTGTCATAGGACGGCCATTCAGGCCTCAATTCGTTGCGAGCCAACGCCTAAATAGTCGCCCGCCGCACACCCGTTACGACCCCACCCCGCCGCACGGAACCCGTTTGCCCCCACCACTTTCCCATTCCCCCCCGCCGCGGCGGATCAATTACAATCAACAGCTACCCCCCGCGCGATAGCCTCCGCCTGATCGACCCCTAGCGCCCCGCACCATGCCGCTCTGTCCCAGTTGCCAACGTGAAGTCGACGACGCCGCGCGCGCCGCCGGCCGCTGTGCGCATTGCGGCGCCGCGCTGCGCTCGATCGCCCAGCGCACCATCTCCGACATCCGCCGGCCCAAGGCGTCCGACGACCTCGTCGAACTCGACGAGCTGCTGCGCGCCGACCAAACGATGGAGCTCCCGCCCGGCGGGCTCGGCGAGTCTATTTCGATCGAGATTTCCGACGACGCCAGCGAGACGCTCGTCGGCGACGGCGAAACTGACTTCTCGATCCACGACGCCACGATCGAGCTGCCGCCCGAGCCGCCGCCCGCGGACGATCCCAACAGCAGCTCCAACCCCACGTTGCCCGAGATCCCGCAATCCGTCAAACCGGCGACCGTCACGTTCGGCCCCGAGCAGACGATCCAATTCAGCGGCAGTTCGTCCGCCATCGACGAGTCGATGCTCACCTCGCAGTGGCAGGGCGGCCTGCCCAGCGGCGGCGGCGCCAATCTCGGCGCCACGATCAAGCAGAAGGAGACCATCACCGGCACGTACGTCAGCAGCTCCTCGCTGATCGTCAAGTCCCGGCACGTCGCGCCCAGTGGCAGCGTCCCCGCCGCGGCGCGGGCCACGTCGCCGGCCGACGCTCCCGACTACGAGTTGCTGAACGTCATCGGCGAGGGCGGCATGGGCGTCGTCTACGCGGCGCGCCAGTCGTCGATCGCCCGCACCGTCGCGCTCAAGATGCTCAAGAGCGGCGACGCCGACGCCTCGCAGCGCGACAAGTTCATTTCCGAGGCGGTCGTCACCGGCGAGCTCGATCACCCGAACATCGTGCCGATCTACGACCTTGGCGCCAACGACGAAGGCGCCCTCTTCTACTCGATGAAGCGGGTCAAGGGCACGCCCTGGCACAAGGTCATTCGCGAGCGCTCGCTCGACGAGAACCTCCACATCCTGCTCCGCGTCGCCGACGCGGTGGCGTTCGCCCATGTCAACGGCGTGGTCCACCGCGACTTGAAGCCCGAGAACGTCATGCTCGGCGACTTCGGCGAGGTGCTGGTCATGGACTGGGGCCTCGCGCGCGTCGGCGCCCAGTTCCCCAGCGTCGCGGCCGTCACCCAGAGCGACGCCATGGGCGGCACGCCCGCGTACATGGCGCCCGAGATGGCCACGGGCCCGCTAGAGAAAATCACCGCGGCCAGCGACATCTATCTGCTGGGCGCCATTCTCTACGAGATCATTACCGGGAAGCCGCCGCATACGGGCAAGACCGTGATGGCGTGCCTGTTCTCCGCCGCCAAGAACCAGATCTCGGCCACCGACAAGACGGGCGAGCTGGTCGACGTCGCGCTCAAGGCGATGAGCACGGCGCCCGAGCTGCGGCACTCGAACGTCCAGCACTTTCAGGCCGCGGTGCGCGAGTACCAGGCCCACGCCGAGAGCCTCCGGCTGCTGCACATCGCGGACGCGAACATCGCGAAGGCCGCGCAGTCGCAGGACTACGAGCAGTACGCCCGCGCGATTTACGCCCTCGAGGAATCGCTCACTCTTTGGCCCGGCAACACGAAGGCGAAGAACCTGCTCGCC
>JANOIK010000145.1:0-2658 GCA_031407585.1 Planctomycetota bacterium
CACCATCGAGCGGCTCCGCGGCGACATCCCCGTGGGCGAGCGGCCGAGCTGCACCGTCCGCGTGTTCCTGCCGCCGGTCGAGCAATGGGAAAAACGCTCCGGCCCGCAGTTTGGTTACCGCGCAAGCCTGTCGACCGTGACCACGAAGCGCGAGAAGATCGGCCTGTTCAGCATGGGTACCACCACGGAAGTCGAGCCGTACTGGCCGGGCATGTGGATTCACTATCGTGCTAAGTCCACAAAGACCACTAAGTCCGGCACCGCATACATCGCCGTCCGCGGCGATCGCTTGGGCCGGGACTTCGGCGCCCTCGACATCAACGAGTTCGGCTGGTGGACGCTCGGCATGTCGTTCTCCCCCGATGGCATGGTGCACTACTACGCCAGCCCCGGCGTCGATGAGCTGACCGCCGCCGACCACATTTCGTCGCAACACCCCTACAGCTACACGGCCCGCGACTTCCGCACGTACTTCTTCGACGTGTGCAACTTCAACAACGGCCGCACGTGGTCGACGCCGTTCGTCATCGACGACCCGAAGCTGTACGTGGGCAGCCCCGCGCGGGTGCAGTCGATCGTGAAGCGGCAAGTAGAAGCAGTGATTCGCAACGCCGAGCGGCAGCAGAAGGCGGCCGAGCAGCAAGCCGCGCGGCAGAAGCAAATGGAAGAGCGCCGTGCGGCCCAGCGCGAAGCGGCCGCGAAGCGTACCGCGGCCCGCCGGTCGTCGCAGCGGTAAAACAACTAGGCGGCGTGGCATGGTCTCGTCTTCGTGACCATGCGCATCGCCGCAGTCATGGCCACGCGGACTAGGCCATGCCACGCGCCCCGTCAAGAATCTCCATCTTCTCCTCCCTATTCCCGCAATTGCGTGCCGCTTCTTGCACGCCGGAACACCGCGCGACCCCTCGCGTGTTCCACTCTTTACGCCCCGCCGATCCGGCTTAAGATCGACGGCTCGGCTTCTCTGGAAATATGTGGGAGGCGTCTCCGACGCCGATTCCGCGCTCCATCACGTCATCGGGGTCAGAGACCCCTCCCACAAAGACCGTCGCTCTCACCGACACTACGAGAAACTCCATGCCCCGCTGTCTGCGCATCGCCGCCCTCCTCTCGCTCGCCGCCCTGGTCACTTTCGCATCGAGCACACCGCTCGCGCTGGCTCAGGACGCCAAGGGCCCCACCACCGGTCAATTTCCGCCGCTGCCGCCGCGCCTGCCTGAAGGGCTGCCGCCAGCTTTCCCCGGCGCCTGGGGCGGCGGCATGTTCACCACCGGCGGTCGCGGCGGAAAGGTGATCGAGGTCACCACGCTCGACGACTCTGGCCCCGGCAGCCTTCGCGCGGCGATCGACGCCGAGGGCCCGCGCATCGTCGTCTTCCGCGTCGCCGGCATCATCGAGCTGGAGAGCGCCCTGAACATCAACAACCCCGACATCACCATCGCCGGCCAAAGCGCTCCCGGCGACGGCGTCTGCCTGGCACACGACTCGGTCAACATCAACACCCGCAACGTCATCCTCCGCCACCTCCGCGTGCGCCGCGGCCGGCCCGAGGGAGGGCAGGGCAGCGACAACATCGGCGGCAATCCGGAGAGCAACATCATGGTCGACCACTGCTCCACGAGCTGGGGCATGGACGAGAACCTCTCGCTCTACCGCTACATGAAGCCCCGCCCGGGCCAGGGCGACGTGAAGCTCCCCACGCAGAACGTCACCGTGCAGTACTGCATCACCAGCGAGGCCCTCGACGCCGGCCACCACGCGTTCGGCGGCACCTGGGGCGGGCAGGACTCCACGTTTCACCACACCCTCTTCGCCTGCAACACGGGCCGCAACCCCTCGATCGGCATGAGCGGCGAGTTCGACTTCCGCAACAATGTGATCTTCAACTGGAAGCACCGCACAATGGACGGCGGCGACGAAACCTCGCTGATCAATGTCATCAACTGCTACTACAAGCCGGGCCCCGCGACCAACGAGAACATGCGAAACGTGATGGCCCGAATCGAGCAGCGCGACATGTACTCGCCGGGCAATCGCTTCCAGCCCGGCGGTTGGTACGCCCGCACCCGCAATCGCCCCGGCAAGTGGTACGTCGCCGGCAACTACTTCGACGGCGAGCCCGAGATCACCGCCAACAACTGGGAAGGCATGCAGGGCAACGAAGAGCTGGCCCGCGTGAACACGCCGTTCGAAGGTTGGCCCGTGAACCAGGAGACGGCCGTCGAGGCGTTCGAGAGCGTGCTCGCCCGAGCCGGCGCGACGCTGCCGAAGCGCGACGCGGTGGATGCCCGCGTTTGCGAGATGGTCCGCACGGGAAAAACCATGACGCCCGACGGCGTGGTGAGCGACCCCGAGCAAGTCGGCGGGTATCCCGACTACGCGTTCGATCCGGCCACCGTCCCCGCCGACGGCGACCACGATGGCATGAGCGACGCCTGGGAAACCGAGCACAAGCTCAACCCGGCCGACGCCGCCGATGGTCCGCAGGACGCCGACGACGATGGCTACACGAACGTCGAAGAAGCCCTCAACGGCACCGACCCGCACGAGGCGATCGACTACTCGAACCTGGGCAACAACCGGGACACGATCAGTGGGTAGGCCAGGGATATTTCACCACGACGGCACGACGGCACGACGCCGGAAAAGTCGTTTGCT
>JANOIK010000173.1:0-8351 GCA_031407585.1 Planctomycetota bacterium
TCTTCGTCTCGCGCGCCGACGGCAAGATCTATCGCGTCGACACCACTACCGGCGTCCAGACTACGTTTATCAGCATGCCGGATGCGGATTACGACGTCGGAGGCGGTTATTGGGGACTCATGGGCTTCGCCTTCGCCCCCGACTATGCCACGTCCGGCGACGTCTATGTCCACGTCGCGCTTGACAGGCCTAACGCCGGCGGTCCCGGCCCCGCCCCCGGAGTTCACCATCGCACGTACGTGCGACGGTACTCGCTCACCAATCCGCTGTCGAACTCGCCCACCCTCGGCGCCGCCGCCAATATTATTCGCTGGGACCAGCCGCTGCCCGATCATACCGGCGGTTGGATCGGCTTCCAGCCAGGCGATCCCGATACGCTGTGGATCACCGTTGGCGATGGCGGCAATAGCGACAGCAATCGCGACACGCTCCGCACCGGCCAGAACCCCAACGACCTGTTGTCAAATATCCTGCGCATCAACATCAATGGCACGGGAGTCGGCGAATACGGCAATTATTCAATCCCGGCGAACAACCCGTTTCAGGGCAACGTCGGCGGCCGCGCCGAAGTCTGGTCCTACGGAATCCGCAGCCCCTGGGGCGCGAGCTTCGACCGCGCGACCGGCGACTTTATCTTCGGCGACGTGGGCGCCTTCAAGGACACCTCCGTGCCGATCTTCACCTCCGGAAATGAGGAGGTCAATTTCGAGCGTTTTGGCAGCCCCGGCGGCCGGAATTATGGTTGGCGCGTGATGGAGGGCACCTTCTTCGCGCCCCCAGCAGGCCAGGAGCCCGGCGACCTGCCGCCGAACCATCCCAGTTTCACCCCGCCGCTCTACGAGTACCTGTACGGCGGCGGCTATGGAACCGGCGGCGCATTGCCCTTCCAGGGTCGCTCGGTCACCGGCGGCAACGTCTACCGCGGGCCCATTAACGAACTCCAAGGGAAGTACATCTTCGGCGATTGGTCGAGCCGCCAAATCTGGGCCCTCGAAATTGACCGCGACGCCACCGGCGGCCTCGGCGGCGTCGTGCCTGGCTCGCTCATCGACTTGTCCGACGCCTTTGATCGTCAGCTCACCGGCGGCTTCGGCACTCCGGGCGTGACCCAGTTCGGCGAAGACGCCGCCGGCAACCTGTACTTCGTCGAACTTGACGGCTCGTTCTACAAAATCGTCGGCGACGTCCTCGGCGACTTCGACGGCAACGGCCTCGTCGACGACGAGGATCTCTTGGAGTGGCGAGCGGGATTCACAGCGAGCGATGCTCGCGGCGACGGCGATGGCGACGGCGATAGCGATGGCGACGACTTATTGATCTGGCAACGCGAACTGGGCGCCGGCCAGCCGCCGGCTAGCGAGTCAGTCGCTATTCCCGAGCCGTCCGGAGCCATGCTCCTGGCGGTCGCCGCCTCTCTATTCGCCGTGCGCCGTCAGGGAAGCGTGAGCAAACGCCCTGCGCGTTTCGATCGTCTTCGACGGGGCTGATTGCGACTCGGCAACGCTGCAAATTCAGCGCAAGAAAAAGCCCCGGCGGAAATCGGGGCACAGCGACGCAACTGCACGCAGGCCCTGTGACAAACCAGTCGCTGCTACTGAGCAGGCCCATTGTGAAACACCGTGAGCGGGCCTTGAACGCCAAACACCAAATCCGGTCGCCCGTCACGATCAAGATCGACGGCTTTCACATGCCTTGCTTGGCGCGGGACGACCACGCCGCTTTCGTCGGGCCGCGCGGGATGGAATCCCCCAGCGCCGTTACCAAAGAGCACCAAGCCTAGGCCGCCGTCAAAGCGGCCGACCTCGGAAGTAAAGGTGTAAAGATTCTGAGCGAGGACGATGTCGAGCTTGCCATCGCCATTGAGGTCAGCCACGTCCGCGTCGGCGGCTGGCGCCAGTTGGGCCAGATCGGGCAAGGGCGCGAAGTGGAATTTAAGGCCGCCATCGTTAATCAGGATCCCGGAATCGAGCTGGCGCGCTTCAAAGCGGTCGAAATGCCGCAAGCGGTCGACGCCGACAATTTGGTCCACAGAGGCCATGGAGAATTCGGCGAAGGATTTGTAGGTTGCGCTCAGCGTGGGCAATGCAAACTGAAGCGCGCCAAACTCGCGGCGAGGATAACAGACGCCGTCCTCGACAACCGTTTCTATAATCCGCGGCGCGCCGAGTCCTTCGACATCCCCATAGTACATGCCGAGCGGCGCGTCAGTGGTCGCGCGGTAGGGCGTGTTGCGGCCAATGTTGGTAACCACGAAATCGACGTCGCCATCGGCGTCGAAGTCGCCCGGAGCAACGGCAAGCCACCACCCGGCGCCGGCTGACAAGCCAGCTTCCTCAGTTCGTTCTTCCAGCTTGCCGCGACGATTGACGAACAGTCGCACCGGTCCCCAATCGGTCGTGGCCACCAAGTCGAGCCAGCCATCGCCATCGGCGTCGGCCCATACAGCGTCGGTGACCATGCCGGCGCGGCGGAGCGCATCGGGAGCGACGTCGTGGAACTTACCCCCATCGTTGGCGAGTAGGCGGTTTTCGGGCGATGTGGGATAGGCCCCGGGGACGGAGCGGCTGCCGACAAACAGATCGACGTCGCCGTCCTGGTCGAAATCGGCGGCCGCGGCGACCGACCCGCTGTCGCGCAGATCGGGCGCTTGGTCGGCCGGAGCGCGAGCGAACTTGCCCTGGCCATCGTTTAAGTACAACACGTCGCGATAGGCTGAATCTCCTTGGGGATGTTCAACGCTGCCCGTAGCGACATACAAATCTTGATCTCCGTCGCCGTCGACGTCGAGGAAGCAGGCGGCCGCGGCCTCATTCTGCAGGTTGAGTTCGGCGAAATTCGCCCATGCCACATCGAGGCTCCCGCGGTCGTTGTTCAGCAGCATGCGGCTTGGTCGCGCGCGAGAGCCGCCGAGAAAGGCGTCCTGGTCGCCGTCGCCGTCGACGTCAGCCCACGCGATGGCAGGCCCCGGTTGGGACAAACGGTAAGGGAGCAGCGGTTGCGCAGCGAAGTCGTCATAGGGTTCTTCGTCGTGCACGATGGGGGGCGTCAGGGGTGCTGGAGTGAACATCGGACGCGCCGTTGACGCGGTCATGGCGGCGGGATTCGGCGCGTCTGCGGTCGCGGACTCGGTGACAGTGTAAGTTCGACCGGCCGCCAGCGACTCTAATCTCTGCACGTGGCCGCTGGGCCACCTGACGGTAAGCGCATCGACCCTTTCCGCGTTGCTGAGGCCGAAGTGGACTGCGGGCTCGATGGCCGAGAGCCAGCCGCGTGCTAGCGTAAGATACTGACTCTGACGCCGGTCGCCGACTTCAAGCGTAACGGTGGCGCCCAACCCAAAGCGGTTGCTCGAGCGGCCGCGGAGTTCAACGCGGATGCTGCGGCCCCCGGCATTGTTGCGGTAGATGCTCAGCGGGGCGTCCGCGTTGTTGACGACCAAGTCGAGGTCGCCGTCGTTGTCGAAATCGGCAGTGACCGCGCCATAGCTGACGCCGACGCGGTCAAGGCCCCATTCGGCGCCGACGTCGTCGAAGGCGCGGCCCTCGCGATTCTTGAACGCGACGTTCGGTTCCTTGTACATCTCTTTATTGGCCCAGAAGTTTCGCCAAGCCTCGGAGCCCGGGGCGAACCTGTCGTTGGCCTGCCGAGCGAGGTCCGCGTTCTGCGTGTCGCGGAGGGAGCCAGTGGTGACATACAGGTCGACGAAGCCATCGTTGTCGAAGTCGGCGAACCGCGGATTCCAAGTCCAATCGGTGCGATCTATGCCATACTGGCGGGCTGCTTCGAGGACGCTTGACCCGCCGAAACTGAGATAAAGCGCGTTCGCCAACTCCTGGCGAGGCGCGATGAATTCGAAGATCGGACGCGATTTTTCCAAAGTGCCGCTCATGATGACGCGGCGGGCGTGCTTGCGGGCGGACATATCAGTGGCAAGCAGGTCGACCCGGCCGTCGTTGTTGACGTCGGCGACGTCGGTCCCCATCGAAAACCACGGCGAATGGGGCAAAGCCTCCGCTGCCACGTTAGTGAAGCGGCCCTCGCCCTCGTTGCGATACAGGCGGTCGGGACCGATAAAATCGTTCGAAGCATAGAGATCGGGCCGCCCGTCGTTGTTGTAGTCCCACCACGTCGCCGAGAGCGTGAAATGCGGTCCATCAATGCCCGCTTCTTTCGAGATGTCCGCGAAGTGGCCGCCGTCATTCCGATAAAGGTGATCGTATTGTCCCGCCTCGGTGGCTTGGGCGCGACCGCCTGGCAGGTAAATGAGCTCCCAGTATTCGCGAACAGATTCATCAACGATGGGCTTGTTACCCTCGAAGTGAACTGAGAATTGGACGCCGGGCGGCGGCTTCGTGGCCGTGGTGGCGAGATAGCCGTCGACGTCCCCATCGCCGTCGATATCGGCGAACGCCATGGTCATGCTCGCGCCGTTGTAGTCCAGTCCGAAGCGACGAGCCTGTTCTACGAAGCGGACGCCTTGCGGTCCGGGGCCCTGATTGACGAAAAGACGGTTGCGGCCGCCGTAGGCGCAGGCATAGATGTCGAGATCGCCGTCGCCGTCGACGTCGACGAATGTGGCGCCGCTGGATTGCATCGCGGCGTCTTGGACGCCCGTTTCGACGGTGACGTCGCGAAAGCGAAAATCGCCAAGGTTTTTGTAGAGCCGGTTGCCGCCCACAGGACTTGTGACATAGAAGTCGACGAGACCGTCGCCGTCGTAGTCGCCGCTGCACACCCCGCCAAACACGCTCAGTAGCGTAAACTCGCGGATGTGCAGGCGCGGATCGGGTAGCC
This sequence comes from Planctomycetota bacterium, assembly GCA_031407585.1. Classification (GTDB taxonomy): domain Bacteria; phylum Planctomycetota; class Planctomycetia; order Pirellulales; family Lacipirellulaceae; genus Lacipirellula. The sequence goes on from JANOIK010000173.1 coordinate 4,795, forward strand.
GCATTTGAAAGTCGACCCCCGTCTCGCCGGGAGTCAGGGACTCGAACAAGGGACCATCGCCGCGCGGAGCGGCTGCGGCAAACGGACGAGAGGCGACATCAGCGGTCGACTGAGGCGCGGATTGCGCGCAGGTCTGCGTCGGCAGAGCGGCGACGCCGATCGCTAGTGTGAAAATGAGCAACTCATAAATGCAATGAGTCATCGGCAAACGCTGAGCGCGCGTCATCCAATGCGAGTCGGTCAGAATAAATATATGTCAGAAGAGGATGGAGAGCCGCCATCGAACCTGTCATTCGACGCGAACCGCGAGGGGCGACGAAATTCGAGATCCATTGAGCATTATCAACGCTTTCGTCACGCTTCACAATATGTCAGGAAGAGATTGTCGTTCGACCGGACGTTCGGTGCGGCATATGCCAGACGGGTAAATGGGGTGCGTCAGATGGGCGGCAAAAGGTACGGCTCGATAACCGAGCGGTACTACGGAGCGACTAGGCGTGCCCAATCCGCCGCCGCAGAAATTGCCGGCAGGTCAGGTGCGCAGTGACGTGGGCGCGATGCCCGATGAACGCAGCTCCGCCTGGAGGTGGCTGAGCCGTTCCTCCGTCAAATCGGCCAGCTTCTTCGGCCGCAGGATGCGCTCGACGGCGTTAAAGACCGTATTGACGAGATTCTGCGTATTGGGCGCGTGCCCCGGAAACACCTCGGCCTCGTAGCGATCGCGAAATGTTTCCCAAGAGATGCGATTGTTGCTGGGATTGGCGCCGTTGCGCAGTTTGGCTTCCCACTGCGCCGCGACGCGCTCGGCCTCGCGGCGGGTGGCCGTTCCCGTCGAGCGGGCGATCTGTTTGCCGCTGCGGGGGTCGATGTACCGCATCACCAGGTTGGGGCGATCTTGATACGCGACGACCTGCACGCGGATTTCGTAGTCGTGCATGGGTCTTCTTTCGTTCATTGGCTTCGCGATGGCCGTCCTCCTAGCCCGCCGAAGAATCCGTGGCTTCGGCTTCCAGAAAACGCAGGACCTCCCGCCCGGAGATATATTTCCGCTTGCCGCTCATCAGCAGGAGCAGGCCGCGGCGCTTGGCGGCCCGCAGAGCTGATTCGGTCCAACCGAGGCGCAGGCAGGCCTCCCGCAGCGTGTAAACTTCGCCGATAGATATGACCCCGGCGTGGGGTGGGCGTGGATCGCGAGCCATAGGATTTGTCCTCGGGTGGGGTAGTGAGAAAAAAGCTCGTCTACCAGACCCTGGGAATTCCGAACGATTGGTCGGGGGCAGGGCGCCGGGCCGTATTCCCGCCTGGCATGCTGCTCATCCCGCCGGCGACGCGACGCGTGGGCAAATCTTCGTTGGTCCGCGGCGACCCCTGAGATAAAATTCAGAGCGGGCCGCAAATCGCCGCCTGAGCCCGCGTTCGCTGAGGGGATGAGAAGCTGATGAGCTTTGGCGCCGTCACCTTCGACGAGCCGGTCGCCAAATCGATCCAAGTCGATCGATCTGGGAAATCCCTCGACGTGAAGATCAGCAAGGGGCGCTGGAACCCGCCAAACGAGCTTCGCGCACTGGTGGACCACGGCGTATATCTGCCGCTCGAGCGACGGGAGTCGCCGGATGGCTTCCGACGGTACTTGCCAGACATGGGCCTGGAAGCGCTTCTAAACTTTGGACCGAAGATTGGAGAAGAGATCCTTCGGACGAGCCGACGCCTCACTCCCGACGAAGTCTCGTATTACCAAGGAATGCAAGAGGTTTTCCGCTTGGCACGAGGGGCAGGCTTCCATCGCAAACGCGGTATGCACGCCCACCTGACTCGCAAGTTCCAGTCCGCCCGAGACCTTCATCTGCGGAAGGGTAGTCGCGCGGTTGACAGCGAGCGCTCGATTATCCCCTCGAATGTCGGCAGCTGTCCCGAGGCGGCAGTCGAAGAATCCTGGGGCGGCGGCAAACTCATCAACGAGGCCGCCTCGCCGCGCGTGACCACTGGCTGGCGTCCCCTGCGACGGACGTATGCATTGCCTATGGTTTCTATCGAGCGGCGCAGCGCAACCCGCTCACCTTGAGTACCGCTGACGAGGTCCAGTGGCTCGTTCAGAACTGCCTGTTCGACGGCGGGGCCTTCGGCGAGGGGCCAACGCCAGAAGTTCGGCAAATGGTCATGGAGCGTCTTGGCGATGCCATGAACAGGCATGCCGGCGATTCTCTGGAGGAGTTCGCGAAATGGATGTGTGGACCAAAATCCAACCTGCCTAAGCAACTCGCCAAACAAAAGAAAGCCCACGGCGGCGAGCTGGATCGGCAGGTCGTTTCGCAAGTGGTGCTTCACCTCGCATGGGAAAGCTATCAGTCGGTGGGCCATTGCCTGCACGCGTGCAGGCGATGGGTCCGAAATTCTCTGCCGGACGAGCCATCTGGCGAAGAGCTGGCGCTGTACGATCAGTGGTATCAGAGTCAGGCGTATCTTGCTGATTTTCCGTTGGCGTTGATCGCGGAACGCTTGACGTTTCTTCGCCCGGCGATTCTGGAGTTGTGGCAGGCGCCGCAGACCTCAGAGAGCATTGGGGTCTTGCACCGCATGATGGAGTACTACGGGCAGCTGGCTGGCGATCGCAGAGCAGTGGATCTTCGGGGCAAACAGAATAGCGCGTTGAGAAGTCGGGCCGCGGAAGCGTCCGGCGAGCCGTCACCCTCAAGCGCTGACGGCGCGGAGGTCGGTCCCGGCGATGACCAACTTCGCCCGACGACGGGGCGTGAAGTACCGCTTGGCGACGACGCAATTGCGTCCGGCGTTCCGCTCCCCGATGACATTCGAGAACTCACTGCGCACATGGCCGAACTCCACAACGCTCAGTGCAGCGCCGGTTGTCAGGAGTGGGAGTATGCGATAACACCGCTTCCCAATGGTGTTCTCGAGATCGCAATCATCTGCGAATGCCCAGCGGAGCCGCGGAGGTTTACGACGACGGAGGAGGAACTCGAGCGAGCGTGGCGTAAACTCCACCCCCCGGGCGATTAGTACGAGCTCGAGAGCGAGACGCCTGAAAGGCCGGTCTTCTCCACATACTTATGACGCGTTACCGCGGCCGATTTAGCTTACCGGGACCTGACGCGACGGCCTGCGTTGTGGTATGAGGCCCGACCGCTGAAGCCTTTCGCCGCCGCGAGCGGGACCCGGGTCAGCGCCAGGCGCACGAACCCTTAGTTACCCGACTGTCGCCCTGTGGTCAGCGGGCGCGGCGCGGAAAAGTAACATTTTAGGTAACACTGGCCGTTTTGCGACATCCGGCCCGAAATCAGAATTGCCGCAAGACGTTCCCGCGAAAGACTTTGAGAAGTCCCTCATGGACTCGAACCATGAACCTACTGATTAAGAGTTCACTTGAGCATTTTCAACGCTTTCACCACACTTCACAAGAGCCTAGTGCTTTGTCACGCCTAGGAGTTCGGGTTGGTGTTTGGCGTGATTTTTGGGAGACTTTCGTTCACACGGAGGTGTCCCATGAACAAGAAGTATATTGTGCGTCTGACGGCGAAGGAACGCCGAGATCTGCGTGAGGT
>JANOIK010000232.1:0-4095 GCA_031407585.1 Planctomycetota bacterium
CGACGTCGATGCCGCGAGCCGCGATGTCGGTGGCCACCAGCACGGGCGGTCGCGTGCTCTTGAACTGGGCGAGCGCCTTCTCGCGTTGCGATTGGCTTTTGTTGCCGTGAATCGCCGCGGCGAAGATGCGGCTCTTCAGCAGGTCCTTCACGATCTTGTCGGCGCCGTGCTTGGTGCGGGCGAAGACGAGCGTGCGCGTGCTGGCCGTCTTGCCGAGCCATTCGCGAAGCAGGTCGCTCTTACCCTTCTTCTCGACGAAGTACACCTTCTGCTCGATGAGCTCGACGGTCGAGGCGACCGGCGTAACCGACACGCCAACGGGGTCGACGAGCCATTCAGACGCGAGCTGGCGAATTTCCGGGGGCATCGTGGCGCTGAACATGAGCGTCTGCCGCTCGGTCGGGACGCGGGCGACGATGCGGCGCAGGTCGTGGATGAATCCCATGTCGAGCATGCGATCGGCTTCGTCGAGGATCAGCGTCTCGACGTGGCTGAGGTCGACATGGCCTTGTTGCATGAGGTCGAGCAAACGGCCGGGGGTCGCGATGATCACGTCGACGCCGTGCTGCAGGGCGCGCACCTGGTTCACCTGCGACACGCCGCCGAAGATCACGGCGTAACGCAGCGGGGTGTTCTTGCCGTAGGCGGCGAAGCTTTCGGTGATCTGCGAGCAGAGTTCGCGGGTGGGGGCGAGCACCAGGGTGCGCGTTTTGCGACGCGAGCTGGGGCGGCCGTTGCGCGGGCGCTCGTTGCGGTGGTTGTTGCGACCTTGGGCATGGCGTGTACCCGTTTCGCCCCCCTCCCCAGCCCTCCCCTCGGAGGGGGAGGGAGCCGGAGAATCTTGATTTTGTTGGGCCGCGGCGGCGCGGGCGGTTTCGATTGAGGCGAGCATGCGGTGCAGCGTCGGCAGGGCGAACGCGGCGGTTTTGCCGGTGCCGGTTTGGGCGCAGCCGACGAGGTCGTGGCCGGCAAGCACGGGCGGGATGGCCGCTTCCTGGATGGGCGTGGCCGTGACGTAGCCCTTCTGGGCGACGGCTTCGAGCAAGGTGGGATTGAGCGGGAGGTCAGCGAACTTCATCGAACTTCCAATCTGGGAGGGGTTTACCGCGGAGGCACGGAGAGCACGGAGAAAGACAAGAAGTCTTCGATCGACGTTGGCCGTCGCCGTGTGCTCTGGTCTCTGCGGTAAAAATGGATTTGCTGCGTGGCGACGTCGCAACGCATGGGTGTTCGACGGACCGGGGTGCGGGAGACGCGCGGAGCGTCGTCGCACAAAGTGGTCGCCAAACGGATTGCCACGAGGGGCAAGAGAATCAGTCGCGGTCGATGGCGGGAGCCGGGGGCCGCTCGTTCGAGCTGGCCGGGGCCGGAAACGCGACAATCGAAGCGGGAATGATCCGGCCGAGCTGAAGCCGCGTGCCCGAAGGCGGCGGCGAATCTCAAGGCCGGTCTCGCACCTGAGTGATAGGGCAACTTTAGCACACCCCGTGCGCAAGTCAATGGCAGGGGCCGGATTGCGGCGATGGCGCCCTGAGGGTTGTGGCGTGGGGCCGCGAATCGCCAGTTCCAATTTGTGTGTTTCGCGGGGCGTGGGCTGGGATCGAAAGGCCGTGTTTTCTCGGGCGAGCGGGGCGCCGCGGTCGTTTCGGCGGCGGGAATTTTGTCACCATTGGAGGGGAATCCTGCTAATGCGTTCACAATCCCATAATTTTGGCGTGGTGGCGCCGGCAGCGGAGCGGGAATCGCCGGCAGATGGGGGTGGTTGGCGATGCCAAAATTCGGTGAATTATGGAATTGTCGCGTGTGCATGGAGGGTGAATGTCCGGATGGTTGCAAAGCGGGGACGGGCGAATCGTCAGCGCCACAGGAGCGCACGAACGGCGCGACGGAAGCGGAGCTCGAGTTGGTGGAATCGTCCGTTTTCATAGACATGTACATTACAACATGTATGGTCATTTGTCTATGTGCACGTTTTTTGGGCCACCCTCCTAATGGGGGGTGCGTATCGAGGAAGAAGAGAGACCGCGGATTACGCGGATTTCGCGGATGGGGCAGGGAGAAGAGGAGGAACTACGAAGGGACACGAATGGCACGAATGAGGGGACGGGGGGATCGTCCGCGGAGGAGCACGGATCGCGGATTAAGAAAGGCGACGTTAAGTCGCGCGCCGGCTGGAGGGCCCGAAGGCCGGCAGCACCGCGGGGTTAGGCTTCGCCTTCGATGGTTGCGGCGAGGTAGGCCGCGGGGTCGGCCTGCCCGGCGAGCATCGCGGCGACGTAGGCTTCGCGTTCATGCCAGAGGACGCGGAGATCCCACACGCAGAACGATTCGGTCGCAGCGGCGGGCGCCAGGCCGGGGCTGAGGCGGGGCGCCCGGTCGCCGCGGCGACCTCGCCGTTGGGCGGGGGGTCGGCGAGGAAGACACGCACGGGGAGCTCGTTCTCGTTGTCCCACCAAGCGAGGATGAGATACGGTCCGCTGCGGCCTTGGTGGAAGATGACGAACCCGAGGCCGGGCCGCCCCGGCGCCACCGCGGGCGTCGGCAGCTCACGCTGAGCGAGCGCGAGGCCGGCGTCGAAGGCGGCGCGGTCGAGCGGCGCGCTGCCGTAGAGGATGGAGTACGCCTTGAGGCGGTAGCCGCGGAGCTCGATGACGCCGAGGGACTTGAGCGGGCGCGGGGCGTAGGGGGTGAAGTTCATGGACGGACTTGGGCGTTTACCGCGGCGTGGTTCTACCAAGTTCGTCGAGCATCGGCGCGAATCAGGGGAGAACCGCGGATTACGCGGATTTCTCGGATGGGAGATTGGGGAGGGGGAACCACGAAAAGGACGGGCGGCGTGAAAAGTGGTTCGGGGATTTTGTCCGCCGATTGCGCAGATGGGCGGAGATGATGGCAGATGGCGGATTAGAAAAGCGGCGTGAAGCCGGCGGCGGCGAAGTGCCCGTCGTTGGTGAAGGCTTCGGCGAGGCCGAGGCGGCGCATGACGACGAAGGAGATGCAGTCGACGATGCCGGGATCGCCTGGTTGTCCCCGCTCGTAGGCGGTCCAGGCTTCAGTCCACTCTTCGTCGGTAGGCGTCATAATTCGGCCCCGCGTCAACAAGCGCTGACGCAACTCGAGAAAGATTGGTTCTCACGGCTGATGCTCGTTGTTCCGAGCTGCCGTATCGGTGTGACCGGACTTATAACGCCGGTTGAGTATCTCGTAGATGCCGTCGGGGTCGGAGGCGACGCCGCCGTGGGCAACGTCAGCCTTGGCAGCCAGGTCGAGCTCGCCGGTGTGCCCGCCTCCCTCCAGCGCAGCGTAGACCCGGTCCAACGAGCCGCGGGGAGACGCGTTCGGTTCGTTCTGCGGAACATCGATCGTGACCTTAACCGGGGTGCTGTTTGGCAGGGGAAGCGGCGCCGCGAGGTGGAGCGTGCCGTTTTCGTAGATGGCGTCGTAGGTGTTCATGGGAAGGCAATCCCGGGGCTGCCGTGGGCGGGGTGATTCAATTGTACCACGGAGCGAGGCCTGGGTGACGGCGGCGGGGGCGAGAGGTTACTGGGGGAGGGGATTGTGGGGATGGGGAGATGGAACCACGAATGGAATGAATGGCGCGAAAGGGGAATCGGGATGTGTAACGACGTTGACGTAACAGGTCGATTGGGGGCGAGCGAGCCGGGGTGGGCTTCGCGACCCCGGGCTTTGGTGTTCAACTGCGTTGCAGTCGGGGGCTAGGTCTCAATGTGTCGCTGGCGAGCGTTCGCGATGACGGCCTCGATGTCAAGGTCTTTCCATTCGCCGTGGTCTGCTTGGTCGAAGGCGATCTGGAGCTCGCGACAAATGTGATCGTCCTGAAGGCGCTCGTATTTGCTACCGCCAACGACGGGGTAGGCAGGCTGCGTCTTGTCAGGGACTACAAGGCGATGTTCGTCTTGCGTCCGGAAATCGGCCATCTGACATAGGAGTTACCATCGGGACGTAAGCAATCTGGAAGACGCTCGACGGCGGCATTGCACGCTAACGATGACCGATCGAGAAGCGCTTCGCGAATTTGCGATAGCCCACGACTTTCGGACAGCGGCGGGGGTTTGACCTACGCCGCTAGGACCG
>JANOIK010000244.1:0-4096 GCA_031407585.1 Planctomycetota bacterium
GGCACGGTGGCGACCGAGCGCGACCGGGCGCTTATCGCCCAGCTGGTTGCGCTGGAACCTGGGATACGCGCGGTTGATAACCAACTGACGGTAGGCCCGATTGCGGCAGGCCCGGCGGGGCCAGATAGCCCGGCGCCGTGACTGTCGACATGGTCGGGGCCGGCGCGGCTTGGACCGTTGGCGTTTGCGTGGGAGTCTGCGTCGGCGTCTGCGCTTGCAAGATCGGCTGGCCGAACTCGCGGGTCGCACGCAGCGGCGTCTGGGAAGCCGGCGAAAGTCTGCGCGGCAGCGCGATGGTCGAGGTCGCCAAACTCTGCGCGACTGGCGGAGCGGCTGGCACTTCGGCTTGGTAGCTCACCGCGGTTACCTGCGACGGCGTAGTTGCTGGCGCTGTCGCCGGCGAGCTGGCGAGCACCGAGCGTTCGTCGGCGGGAACGGGCGACCGGGGCGGCCCGGCGAGGTAGTGCCGCGTTTGCTCGCTCATGACCGCGCCGCCCTTCTTGGGCTCGAACCGCGCGATGAAGCTGAGCTTCTGCTCCTGATCGCCGGGCTTGTCCCACGGCAGCCACACGCTGTACGACGGGCCCAGGGCGCCGTCGCTTTCGTACAGTGCGAACGTATCCGCAGGAAACACGAAGCGGCGGGCGGGCTCGGTCTTGTACGGGTCGGCGCCCGACTCGTCGAATGCGTACACGACAAGCTGGCCCTCGACGCGCACCGGCTCTTCGGAGGCTTGCTTGAAGAAGGCTAAGCGGCCCCCGAAACCGCGCTGCGGCGGCTGGCCGGTGCGCGTGAGCGTGGCTTCGGTCCAGGAAATGGCGAGCCGCTCGGGCGTTTCGGGATCGGGCTTGTCGTTCCGCCAGAATGCGGCTTTGCGAATGTTGAGCGATGCGAACTTCCACTTCTCGTGGTTGCCGACGCTGCAGCCGACGGTGGCAGTAAGCGCGACGAGAATAACGATCCGCAGCCCGAACGGGGCGACAGTGCGCGCGCGTCGTGGCAAATCACTGTCGCCCCGTTGGGGCTGTGTTTGCATCGCGGCATGTACCAGGGGCTTACGCCCCTGGCTATTGACTGCCGGCCCGTTGGGCCTAAGAGCAGTCCTCCGGCGGAGCCGGTGGCTTTTATGGGAAGGTGTGCGGTTCATTGCGGTTGGGTTCACGGCGACGGCGCGACGGGCGGGGTTAGGTACATCTCGCCTTCGACAGGCGTGGGGATCGCTTCCATGGGGGCGTTTATGCCCGGCGTCATGATTTGGCCCATTTCGCCGGGCGAGAGGTTGGGATACACGGCCTCGGCTTCGGCGGCGCCGATCTGATCGTCGCGGCTGCGCAGGCCGACGGCGCCGTTCAAGTCCACGACGTCGGAGAGGCACCAGCTCATGCGGGCGCTCTCGACCTGCTTCATGCGGTCACTCTCCGCGCGGCCGCGAATGACGTGCGGCGTCAGGACGATGAGCAGCTCGGTGCGCAGTTGCCGCGACGAATCAAAGCGGAACAACGAGCCCACCAGCGGAATGTCGGCAAGCAACGGCACGCGGCGGTGCACGGCTTCGTCGCGCTTGGTGAGCAAGCCGCTGAGCACGACCGTTTGGCCGCTGACGGCGCTCACGGTAGTTTGCGCTTCGGTGGAGTCGATGATGGGGGCAAGCACGGGGTCGCCGTTGGCCGACACGGCCACGGGCACGCCCTCGTTCACTGGCCGCAGCTCGCGTTTGGCGGCGGCGACGCTCATCACCACGAGATCCTCGGGGCTGATGCGCGGCGTGACGATGAGTTCCAGCCCCACGGGCTGCTGCTGCACCGTGTTGATCGGCAGGCCCTGCGGCGTGATCGTGCTGCCAAGAATGATCGGTACGATCTGCCCGACGAACGCGCGGCCGGGCTGGTTGTCGAGCGCCATGATCTGCGGCCGGCTGAGCACTTCGAGCCGGCGGCTTTCCTGCAGGGCCCGCAGCAGTAAGTTCACGCCATTACTCGAGGCCGAAAACACGAATCCGCCGAAGCCGAGATCGGGGGCCACGCGGTTGACGGCAAAGTGCGAAAGGCCCTGAGCGCCGACGACGCCGGCAGTGGCGAGCGAGCGATTGCTGAACGAGTTGCCCAGGCCGACGGACGGATCGCCGAAGTTGAACCCCGGCGTCTGGCGCGCCGACTGGATCACTTCATTGGTGACCGTGGCGCCGCCGCCTCCTTGGGTGATCGTGCTGCTGGTGGTGATAAAGTCTTCGTCTTCCAGCAGGCTGCGGTCGAACAGGACCGAGTCCTGCAGACCGAGTTCCACGCCGAATTCATCGGCGTCGCCGAGGCGCACCTCGCCGATCAGCACCTGGATCATCACCATGGGCGCCTGTTCGTCGAGCTGGTTGATGATGACTTGGAGTTCCTTGTAATACGCCGGCGTGGCGGACACGATGAGGCTGTTGCTGGCGACTTCGGCGACGACGACCACCTCGCGCTCGAGCTGCGAGAACGGGCTGGTGACGCCCGGAGCCGTTTGCTCGATGTCGCGCTTCTGCTGCAGCCAGTTCTGCAGTGCTGTGGCGACGTCTTGCGCCGAGGCGTTCTTCAGACGGAACACGGTGTTGAGCCGGCTGCGGCTGTCGCCGGAATCGAGCGTCAGCAGGATTGCCTCGACGACGACTATCTCGTCGGGGCTCCCGGCGACGATAATGCTGTTAGTGCGTTCGTCGACCGAGAAGCGGAGTTGAAACACGTCGCTGTTGGGCGCCGTTCCGCCTCCGCCGCCACCGCCTCCGCCGCCGCCACCTTGTTGGGGCGCTCCGAACAGATCGCGCAGCATGTCGGCGAGTGTGACCGCGTCGCCGAATTTGATCGGAATGACCTTGAGCTCGGCGACCGCATCGGGCGGTTGGTCGAGCTGCAGGATCAGTGCTTCCATGAGGGCCATGCTCTCGGGCGGGCCCGACACGACCAGGGCGTTGGCCCGCTGGTCGGCGTTCACGGTGACGCCCGCCAGCACGCCGGAGGCGAGGCGCTCTTGGCCTTCGGCGTCGATCGTGACCATGCGCAGCAGCGTCGCCAGGCCGTCATTTGCGTCGGTGGCGTTCGTTCCCGTACCCTCGCCGCGGACGGCCCGCTGCAGCACGGGGGCGAGCGTCAGGGCAAGCGAGTGCTTGAGCTTGAACACGCGCAACTCGTTCACGGCTTCGCCGCCGGGCGTGTCGATCTTGAGCACCAGGGCCCGCACCTCGGCCATGTCGGCGGGGCTCGCCCGCACGATGAGCGCATTGGTCCGCGCCTCGGCGATCACCAGCGCCTTCGGCCCAAACGTGGGCGGCGAGCCGCCTTCGGCTGCAGCGGCTGCGAACAACTCTTCCACGACGATCTGAGCCTGCTCCGCGGTCGCGTGCTTCAGGCGGAACACTTCAAACTGTGCGGCGTCCTGCGTGGCCGGCGTGTCGAGTTGCTGGAGAATCTCTTGGGCCTTCTCGACCACGCGCGGCGAGCCGACCAGCAGCACCGCGTTCGGGCGACCCAGCGGCAGCGCGAGCAATCGGCCGTAGTACGACCCGAGGGTGTACTCGCCCTGCGCCGCCGGCGGTTGGAACAGTTGCGACAGCAGCGTGGCGATGGCCTGCGAGTCGACGTTGGCGAGCGGGCGAACGATGATCACCGGCTCGCTGACCCGCGACATTTCTTGAATCTGGCGGATGACCTGCATCGCGCGTTCGACGTCGCGCGGATTTCCCTGAATGATGAACAGGTCGGTGCCTTCGATGTTCACGATCTCGACGGGCCCGAGCAGTCCCTCGGGGATGGCGCCGAGGCCGCCGGGCACGCCGCCTTCGACGGCGGGGACTTCGGCCTGGGTGAGCAGTAGGTCGACGGTTTTGCGAATCTGCGGGGCGCTCGTCGAGTCGGCGGCCACCACGTCGGTGGCGCGGTCGGCGGCCGGCGGCGCGTCGAGCGCCGCGAGCAGCTCACGCCACACGCGAAGCTGGTCGGCGCGGCCGAGAATGCGCACTTCGCCGGTCTGCGGCTGCACGGCGATCAGCACCTCGGCGCCGTCGCCCGAGTCGACGGTGAAGCGCGTCCAGGCGCTGCCGTCGGCGGCGAGAATCGGCGCGGGGCGT
>JANOIK010000262.1:0-2941 GCA_031407585.1 Planctomycetota bacterium
CGCATTCGCAAGGGCGAGACGGTCATGTCGCTCCCCTCGCGGAAGACGAGCCGGGTGAAGAGCATCGTGACGTTCGACGGCGAGATCGACGAGGCGTTCGCCCCGCAGTCCGTCACGCTCACGCTCACCGACGAAATCGACGTCAGCCGCGGCGACATGCTGGTGCGGCCGGACAACGTGCCGCAGATGGCCGAGGCGTTCGACGCGACGATCGTGTGGATGACCGAGGAGCCGCTCACGCCCGGCAAGCAGTACTGGTTCAAGGCCGCGTCGAAGACCGCCGCCGGCTCGGTGAGCAACCTGCGGTACCGCATCGACGTGAACACGCTGCACCGCCAGGACGCCGAGACGCTCGGCCTCAACGAGATCGGCCGCTGCCAAGTGCGGCTGAACCAGCCGATCGCGTTCGACGGCTACCGGCAGAACAAGGGGACGGGCGGGTTCATCGTGATCGACCGGATGACGAACGTCACGATCGGCGCCGGGATGATTCTGGACCGCGCGGCCGCCGACAAAAGCGACCACTGGGGCGGCGCGAGCAGCGAGACGCTCCAGTCCGAAGTAGGCACGGTCACCGCGGCGGAGCGCGCCGGCCGCTTCGGCCACAAGCCGGCAACGCTGCTGCTCACCGGCCTCGCCGGCGCCGGCAAGACGACGACCGCCTACGCCCTGGAGCGGAAGCTGTTCGACATGGGTCGCGCGGTGTGTGTGCTCGACGGCCAGAACATGCGGCGAGGAATGAGCCGCGACCTGGGCTTCGCCGTCGACGACCGCAGCGAGAACCTCCGCCGCAGCGCGGAGGCTGCCAAGCTGCTCAACGACGCCGGGCTGATGGTCATCGGCGCCTTCCTCGCCCCCGAGGAAGCCGTGCGGCAGAAGGCCGGCGACGTCGTGGGCCGCGACCGATTCCTGGTCGTGCATCTCGACGCCCCCATTGAGGTCTGCCGCGCCCGCGACCAAGAGGGGCTCTACGCGAAAGCGGACACGGGCGAGATCGCGAACTTCCCCGGCGTGAGCGCGCCGTACGAAGTCCCGCCGAAGCCCGATCTGCTGCTCGACACGTCGAAGACGCCCGTGGACGCGTGCGTCGCGGCGATCGTGAAGCTGCTGCGCGACCGCGGCATCACTTCGGCGTAGAAACCGTCCCCGAGCCGTTGCCATGTACCGCGTGGGGATCTCGTTTCGATCGGAGCTGACCGCCGACGAGGTGCGCGACAAGTTCATTGCCCCGCTACGCGTTGCGCTCGAAGAGTCCCGCAACGGCATCTACTCGAACTATCTGCGCCAGCTCGACGAAAACGAAGGCGCCCCCGAGCACCTGCTGGTGTTCCAGCTCTTCGACTTCGAGCAAGGCCTGCGGCTGCTCCGCGTCACGCTTGAAAAAATCGGCGTGCCCGGTGAGGCGTCGTTTCATGACCTCGACCCTAGCGAGCCAATGTATTGAAGCGCGATTATTCAAGCAGCAGCGCATGAAAGCCAGCTTGCTGGAAATGATGGTCAGTTGTCAGCGCGGCGCTAAGGCCCTCTTTCCCCATCACAAGAAACGACAGGCAATCCGCAAGGCTCCACGCCTTATCAGGCCGAGCGCGATAAAGGTCCATAGCCTCGTCGAGGGAAACGGTAGAGGCGAGCGCGATTTGAAAACGCGGGTCGCCTCCACGCACCTCCTCCCAAATTCGGGCGGCATAAACGCGCGAACGGGGATCGGCAAATCCCGCGGAAACTTCCAGAAGAATCGCCTCCGTCGTCCACAACTCCCGCGCTCGGGCGAAGTCCTCGTCGAACGCTCGAGCGCGCTGGTGATGCTCGTCGCTGCGATTAAATCTCGCGATGAAGAAGCTTGCGTCGACGAAGAGACGATCAAGCGCCAGGGTTCGATCCTCGTTTGGGAGTTCCGTACAAGTAGTGATCGAGTTCGGCCGACCAATCGGCCGGCCCGTCGATCAATCCCTGCTCTTCCTCGACCTGAGCAAGCCAACCGAGCGGTGTTTTTTTCACAGAGGGTGCATTCTCGATGGAGACTTTTTCCTGCGCGGTTTCAGAAGCAACACTCTCGGCCACTGTGACGCGAAGGCGCACATTCGTCGGCAACGCCACCGGGTGGTCCGGGCAAAGTCGCTCACCGTCGAAATGTGCGTCAAAGGTAATCATCACCAAGAAATCAAAAAAGGAATCGGGACGCCTACTCCATTGTAGCCTTCGTTGTGACCTAGTTGCCAGAATGTTTCCCGCACCCGTAAATGCGCAATGCAACCGCCGTCAGATGACCCACATCGAAGTGGATCCGGCGGCCGCCCGCTCGGCGAGGTCGGCCAGCGTCACGCCTTGCAGCTGCTCGCGGCGCGTGCGAGCCAGATCGCAGCACACCTCCAGCACAGCAGGGGCCAGCGGCGAGGTTGCCGCGGCGCACTCGGCCGGTTCGTCGCCCGACTCGAACACATCCACGACATCGGCCAGCGTGATCTCGCTCGGCGGCCGGCTCAAGCGATAACCGCCCGCCGCGCCGCGCGTGCTGCTGGCCAGCCCGGCCCGCTTCAGGTCGTGCAGAATCTGCACAAGAAACGTCGCCGGAATCCCGTGCCGCTCCGCAATCCGCGGCGCCTGCACCGGCTCCCCCGTCGCATGCTCTTGCGCGAGCTGCAACATCGCCAGGCACGCGTATTGGGTCTTAGAGGAAAGCATGGAGTTGCGAGTTGCGAGTTGCGAGTTGTGAGAGTCGATGCACGGAACGTCCGCACTCGAAACTCGTTACTCGAAACTCGCAACTTCCAATTAAATGCCGCTTCCATCCTGTTGATCAACGGAATGCAAACCGCACTCCGTCTTCGCCGCCCCGCTCCAGCGGCCGGCGCGCTCGTCCGTTTCGTCCGCACTCACCGCGCGCGTGCAAGGCCAGCAGCCGATGCTCGGGTAGCCCTGGTCGTGCAGCGGGTTGTACGGA
>JANOIK010000263.1:0-1643 GCA_031407585.1 Planctomycetota bacterium
AGCAGCGCATGAAAGCCGGCCTGCTGAAAACGACAATCAGTAGACAGCGCCGCGTTAAGGCCGACCAACGGCGGGGACGTCGACCAGTCCCAATTCTTCCTCGACCTGTGCAAGCCAACCGAACGGTGAGCTTCTCGGGGACGGCGCATGCTTGATGGAGTCTATGATTGTGGGCGTCGATGCTATGGGCGGTGACATTTCCGTTTGCTCGTCAACTTCATCGGTAACACCATCCGCCACCGTGACGCGCAGGCGCACGCCTGTCGGCAATGTCACCGGGTGGTCCGGATAGAGTCGCTCACCGTCGAAATGTGCGTTAAACGAAGTCACGCCAAACACACTAAAGTGGGATCGGGGCATCTACCAATATTATAGATTCTATCGACGGGCTCGCCACCTCGGATCACCGTGTCCCGTCATCCGTGTGGAGTGCCGCTCTCTCCAGTCGCGTCGCCCATCGCAAGCCCTCGCGACAGAGGAGCCCAATGAACGTCGCCATGCACCAGACACTCGCAAAGAACGCCCTTTCATGGATCCGCTCCGCGAACGAGAAGAGGACCGCGCAGGCGCTGATGAAGAACATGATCGACGCGCCGATGGCGACCGGCGCCGCGAGCCCGACGGCGACGAATCGCTTGCTCGCGCGATGGACGCCGAGTCGCGACATCGTCGAGACAAGTCCCAGCCAAACGGCCGTCATCACGACGAGAAAAACAGGGATAAGGATAACGTGTCGTGAATAATCGGCCATGATATGGCCGGTCTCCCGCATGAAAAGCACAAACCCAAGTGCGTACTGCCACAGGGCCACCAACGAGAAGAAATCGACCAACTGAAAGCGGCGCGCCGCGCCCACAGAACCAGCGGCCACGATCGGACGAAAGACGTACGAGACGAACCCGATCGTCGCAACGGCCGCGATGAGCATGGTGACGATGGGCATGCTTCACGCGAGGAGACCGTGGAAACGAGCCGTCAGATGACCCACATCGACGTGGACCCGGCAGCAGCCCGCTCGGCCAGGTCCGCCAGCGTCACGCCTTGCAATTGCTCGCGGCGCGTGCGGGCCAGGTCGCAACACACTTCGAGCACCGCGGGCGCCAGCGGCGAGGTCGCGGCCGCACACTCGGCCGGCTCGTCGCCCGACTCGAAGACATCCACGACGTCGGCCAGCGTGATTTCGCCCGGCGACCGGCTGAGGCGATACCCGCCCGCCGCCCCGCGCGTGCTGTTCGCCAGCCCGGCCCGCTTCAGGTCGTGCAAAATCTGCACGAGAAACGTCGCCGGAATCCCCTGCCGCTCCGCAATCCGGGGCGCCTGCACCGGCTCCCCCGTCGCATGCTCTTGCGCGAGCTGCAACATCGCCAGGCACGCGTATTGGGTTTTGGAGGAAAGCATGGAGTTGCGAGTTGCGAGTTGTGAGAGTCGATGCACGGAACGTCTGCACTCGAAACTCGAAACTCGCAACTTCCAATTAAATGCCGCTGCCATCTTGTTGCTCGACGGAATGCAAACCGCACTCCGTCTTCGCCGCCCCGCTCCAGCGGCCGGCGCGCTCGTCCGTTTCGTCCGCACTCACCGCGCGCGTGCAAGGCCAGCAGCCGATGCTCGGGTAGCCCTGGTCGTGCAGCGGGTTGTACGGA
>JANOIK010000282.1:0-1832 GCA_031407585.1 Planctomycetota bacterium
CGGCGCCAGCTCGCCCAGCGTCGGCGACCAGGTCGACCGCTTCGCCGTGGCGTGCGGCGTCGATCTCGCCCATGCGCGGCACGTCGCCCGGCTGGCGTGCGAGATCTACGACGGCCTCGGCCAGTTCTTCGAGCTGCCGCCCGGCGATCGTCGGCTCCTCGAAGCGGCCGCCTGCATGCAGGACGTCGGCTACCTCATCAACTACGAGGGCCACCACAAGCACTCGTACCACCTCATCCTCCACAGCCGGCTCGAAGCGTTCCGCCCCGAGGAGCTGGAGATCGTCGCCAACATCGCTCGCTATCACCGCGGCGCCGAGCCGAAGAACAAGCACGCCAACTTCCGCGGGCTGGATGCCGACGACCGCTTGCGCGTGCGGCAGATGTCCGCCGTGCTGCGGCTGGCCGGCGGCTTCGATCGCAGCCACAGCCAAGCGGTGCGCTCGGTAGCGGTGACGGGCACGCCCGACGACATCGAGCTGCTGGTCGCGGCGGACGAGTTCCCCGAGGTCGACCTCTGGGCCGCGCGCCGACGCGCCGGACAGTTCGAGAGCGTGTTCGACGCCAAGCTCAAGGTGGAGTGGGCGGGCGGCGACGGGCAGACCGCCGCACAGCAGAGCGCGGACTCCGAATCCACCGGCAACGCCCCGACCATCGCAAAAGAAACCGATAGCAAATAGTTGCTTCCCTCTTTACGCCAAAGGCGTTGCACAACTCAGCCCAGGGTTTCCGCCGCAGGCGGATACCCTGGGTTTCGAGCCCGAAAAAATCGGTTACGCTGAAGGCGTTACACAATCGATCGCAACGCGATTGTCATGCGACTGCAGCACAGTCTAATTCATCAGGCGAGGTCGGGTGCCGAATGAAGTGGTTGATTCCTTGGCATCCAATTGATGGAGCGCCCGGTCATGGCCTCGAGCAAGAACTGCGCAGCGAACTTTGTTCGGAGCATGCTCTTTTTGGAATTCCAGTATCGCCGATTGGCCGACGTCAGGATTGCGACGATGTACTTTTCCGGATTCTTGACGGTTCCGAACGACTCGCAGTCGTCCATCTGACTTACGCTCAACACCCTGAACCCAATCCTACTTGGCCAGAAACTCGGATTTTTGATAGCTGGGGGCATTTCGAACGCGACGAGATGGTTCCCGAACATAAGAATTGGATTGCCTAGCTCTCAGCAACGTTATACTTCGCGTCATCCGCCGCTTGAGGTGGGCAAATTAGTTCGTACATTAGTCGGCTTGCAACGTTGTTGTATTACCCATGCGTTTCGAAGCTTCCAAGCGCGTTCGTGCACACTTATCGCGGCTTGCATCGATCGCGCATGAGCGCGAAATTGAGTTCCAACTCCAGGGCCTGTCCCAGTCCTTTGAACGGTGGCAGCGAGGAGAAATCAACTCGTGGGATCTAGACAATGCAGTCCATAGTTTCATCACTGGTCCAAAGCGACGGGAACTTTACAATCGATACAACTCCAAGAACATTATAGTCCATATGAATGTCGCGCAGGCAATTGTGCGAGGCATACTTCGGCCCACTGAGGTCCCAGACGAAGTACGCACCGCCCTGCATGAGGCCATCGCGTTTTACCAACGCGGACTTGCCGACGGTTCGATTAATTTTGAGGAAGAGGATTGATCACGCCTCACGGAAGCCTGGGCCCTGCAACGCGAACCTGGAATCCTTGAACGAGATATAACCGAAAGTTGTGGACGTAGTAGTTGAAGAAGGCGGCGTTCATGGGTTTGAATTTGGTTGTCTACGACCCAATTCTCCCCACAGGAACGCCACCATGCAGGAAGTTACCACGCGCTCGGTTTCGTTTCCATC
>JANOIK010000297.1:0-29608 GCA_031407585.1 Planctomycetota bacterium
GATGACAAGAACTCGAAACGCGCTGAGAATTCACGCCGCCGCGCTGCCCCTGCTAGCCGTGGCGGCGCTGCTCTTCGGAGCTGCCCGTCCCGCGCACGCGCAGGCGCCGCCCGACGCCTGGTCCACCGGTTTCATCAAAGGCGTGACCTGGGGATGGGTGGGCCAGCGCGGCGAGTACGAAGGCCCTGCTGCTGCTGATTCCATGCAGCATTTGAAGGAAACCAACGCCGAATGGGTCTGCATCGCGTTCGCCGCGAACATGGAGACTTTCGATACGGCCGACTTCCGCTGGGGCGACGACAACCCCCAGATGGTCTCCGACGAGGAAGTCCGCCGCGCGATCCGCCTGGCGCGAGACAACGGCCTCAAGGTGATTCTCAAGCCCACGATCAATTGCAGCGACGGCACATGGCGTGCGTGGGTTCGCTTCTTCCGCCCCACGACCGAGCAGGAACGCGCCGCGGGCGTCACCGGCGTCGACGACCCCTGGGGCGACGCCCCGGTGCGCCGCGAGGGCATGGTCGTCGACGACGCGAAGTGGGCGACTTGGTGGGAGAACTTCTCCGGCTTCCTCGTGCACTACGCCGAACTGGCCGAGGAGCAAGACGTGGAGCTCTTCTGTCTCGGCTGCGAGATGAATTCGACCGAGGCCGACGAAACTCGCTGGAGACAACTCATCGCGTCCGTGCGATCGAAATACCACGGGCAAATCACCTACAACTTGAACCACGGCCGCGAGCGGGATCTTCCGTGGTTGGATGCGATCGACTTCATCAGCATCAGCGCCTACTACGAGATTCCGGCGCCCGAGGGAACGACGACTGAGGACGCTGCCAAAGCCACGACGAGCAAGGCGGAGATGCTCGCTCGTTTTGCAGGGATTAAGGCCGAGCTGGCGGCGCTCTCCGCTGAACACAAGAAGCCCATCTTCTTTATCGAGACCGGCGTTACGAACGTCCGCGGCTGCGCTCGCTACCCGTGGTCGCACCCCAACGCGTTCCCCGAGAGTCCGCTCGACGAAGAGGAACAGGCAAACTACTACGCCGCGATGTTCGAGACGTTCTGGGGCGAGCCGTGGTTCATGGGCTTCGCCTGGTGGGATTGGCCGGCGCGACTCTACGACGCCAAGGACGCCGGCGAAAATCGCGGCTTTTGCGTCTACGGCAAGCAGGCGGAGGACGTCCTGCGAACGTGGTACGCTAAACCCAACCCTGCGCTCGCAGCTCCATGAGTGAGAAATTCGGCGCAAGGGGTTAGGCGGCAAAAAAGTGGCGGCACGGCTCTCTATTCGGTAAGATGAAAATGCACTTCCGGTACACCCTCCTCATCTCGATGCCGCGGTTCAAGTACTTGAATTGCGACTCGACGACCAACTCATCTTCGCGGGGAACATCGATCATGGGCTTTCGACTTCCCGCGTACGTCGTCGCGATCGCCGCCCTGCTCCTCGCGGGCTTCCACGCTGCCGACTGCCGCGCCGTCATTCGCTTCACCGGCGTCAATCTCTCCGGCGCCGAATTCGGCGTGTCCAACAATAACGTCAACCTCCCGGGCACCTACAACCAGCATTACACCTATCCAACCAGCGCCGAAGTGACCTACTACATGGGCAAGGGGATGAACATCTTCCGTCTGCCCTTTCGGTGGGAACGGATGCAAACCACGCAATTCGCGGCGCTCCGCGCGAGCGAGCTCCAGCGCATGGACACGTTCGTCAACTTCGCCACCGCGCAAGGAGCGAACGTCATCATCGAGCCACACAATTTCCAGCGCTACTTTCCCGCTCCGGACAATTTCCAACAGTCCGCCCAGGGACTCGTCGGCTCGGCCGTGCCCAACTCGGCGTTCGTCGACTTTTGGACCAAGCTCGCCGAGCACTACAAAAATAACGGCCGCGTCATTTTCAACCTCATGAACGAGCCGAATTCAATGCCTAACAACCAGCTCGTCGACACGACGAACCTGGTGATCGCCGGCATCCGTAGCACCGGCGCCACGAATATCATTCACGTCCCTGGAAACAGCTGGACCGGCGCCCATAGCTGGAGTAGCAGCGGCAACGCGACCGCCATGCTCAACGTCGTCGACCCGGCAAAGAACATAGTCTTCGAGGCCCATCAATACTTCGACTACGACTCGTCGGGCAGTGCGAAGTATGAGAACGACACGCAGACTCAATCGATCGACCTCGCGCAGATTGGAACGAACGCCAGTCCCAACAACGTCAACATCGGCGTCCAACGGCTCACAGGCTTCACAAACTGGTTGAGGACCAACAACAAACGCGGCTTCCTCGGCGAGTTTGCCTTGCCAAACGATCGATTCGGCGACCAGACCGTTGAAGGGGAATTGCCCACCGGCGACTGGTTTAATCGATCGCTGATTTCCGACGAAACGCTCCAAGCCACTCTCAACCATATCAACGCCAACAATGACGTCTGGGAAGGCTGGGCCTGGTGGGGCGGCGGGCCCTGGTGGAACAGCGGCTCCTACATGTTCGGCCTCGGCCCCTCCAACAACAACTACGTCAACCCGACGCCCGCCCAGGAAGCGGCCGCCCTCCCCTACCTCGTCCCCTACATGGCGCCTCCGTTCGTCGCCCCCGCCGGCGACTTCAACCAGGACGACGTCGTCAATGGAGACGACCTGCTTCTATGGCGCATGTCCTACGGCCGCTCGGGCCTCGATCTGGCTGCCGACGGCGACAACGACGGCGACGTCGACGGCAACGACTTTCTCGTCTGGCAGCGAACCCTCGGCGACACGACGACCGCCGTCCCCGCAACGAACGCGGTCCCCGAACCTGAAACCGCGGTGCTCCTCATAGCGGGCCTATCGCTGGCCCACGGCGCCATGCGCCGACAACGAAATGCAGCGTTTGCTGCTGTTCGCCGCGAAGACAGGTGAGGCTTGAATCACCGCTACGGCAGCAGCTTGAATGAGTCGAGCATCGCCGTCGCCTCGTCCGCCGCTGTGAACGCGGGCACCCCGAGTGCCATCACTTGGTAGAGCCGCGTGCCGACCATGTAGAACCGGCAGCGCGCTTCGCCGCCGGCCTCCGGCATCGACACGCGAAAGCTGATCCCCGGATGCTCGACGTCGTCGCTCGTCGCGTCGGCCAGCGTTACGTTCTCGCTCTCGAGCAGCTCGCCTTTGAACGTCTGCTGCAGCACCTCCCGGCCCTTCTCGAGCGCGGCCTGCAGGTCTTCCGCGGCGCCGCCCTCGAGGTTGGGGTTGTCCTGGTACGAAATCAGGTACGCGCCCTGATCCAGGCCGACGACGAACTGGTGCTGCTCGCCGCCCGAGTCGCCGACCGGGACCTTCTCGTACTGGGGCTTGCCGGGGAGGCTGACGCTGAACTTCCCCTCTTTCGACGTGAACTCGCTCAAAGCCTCGGCGACCGGCGGCGCCTGGGCGTAGGCCAGCGTGCTCGAGAGCGCAACGAGGACGACGGAACGAGCCAGGAATCGATGCGCTATGGAGATCATCGTGAGCCCTCCGAAAACGATTTGATAACTTGGCAAGACGGCCGCCGATTGCAGCATTCGGCCTCCGGCGGCGCCTCACTCCCCGTCGTGCTCACGGCGCCACTGCCGTGCACTCCGCGGTCCCTTCGGCCAGACCTTCGCTGGCCGCCCGAATCCCGATTCTGCCGACGGCGCCTTCCACGGTGCGAATAATCAGCATCGCCTTGCCGTAGAAAAGTTTGTGCTGCGTGGCTTGGAACGGTTCGAACGACGTGGGGTCGCCATTGCCGACGCCAGCGATCTCCGCCGGGCCGTCAATCGCAAACGCGATGCTGTTTTCCGCGAGCGCGCACGGCACGCCGTTCTCGTCGAGCGCCTCGACGAGCACGAAACTCAGATCATCGCCCGTCGCCTGCAACTCTATGCGATCGGGAGTCAGCCGAATCTTGGCCGGCGCGCCCGCCGTGCGGACAGTCGCTTCGCCGACATTCACTCCGCCGCGGTACGCCACCGCCTTGAGCTCGCCCGGTTCGTACGCCACCTCGTTCCATCGCAGGCGATAGTCGTACGTGGGCAGGTAGAACGCGGACTCCACCGCCTCGGGATACACGCCAACCTCGCGGATGCACGCTGAATACGTGGCCCAGGGGACCGACAGCACCTTGTCGATCTCGATGCGGAGATACCGCGCCGTGACGTCGACCGCGTGCATGCCCGCGTGATCGCCGCCCTGTCCCTGCGCCTGCTCGCTGGCGACGTGCATGACGATGGTCTGCCACTGTTGCCCGTCGTCCGACGCCAGAACCTTGTAGCCGTAGCGCTTGCACTCGCGTTCGAAGCTCAGCTCCAGACACTTCACCCGCCGCGACTCGCCCAGGTCGAGCTCGACCCACTGCTTCGGATCGGGGCTGCTGGCGAACCAACGCTGCGTGTAGCTGCCATCGGCGGCGAACTCTGGCCCAGCTCCGGGCCGTGAGGAGCTGGCCGTAACCTTCGCGCCCGCCGCAAAATTCGCCGGCCGCGCCGGCGGCTCGCCCTTCGTGCGACAGCCCAGCGAGCGGCCGTTGAGGAACAGCTCCGCGGAGTCGCCGTTGGTGTAGACGAACACGGGAACCGGCTGGCCCACGCGATCCGGCCAGTTCCAATGCGGCAGGATGTGAACGGTGGGCTCCTCCGGCCGCCAGTGGCTGCGATAAAGCCAGAAGCGATCCTTGGGAATGCCGCAGAGATCCACGGCGCCGAAATAGGAGCTGCGGGACTCGTTATCGAACGGCGTCGGCTCGCCCAGGTAGTCGATGCCGGTCCACACGAACTCACCCCCGACGAACCGGTCCTGCTTCATCAGGTCGAACTCGCGGTCGGGCACGTCGGCCCACGGCGCCGTGTTGAAGTCGTACGACGATACTTGGCGCGTCGGCGAAATGTCGCTCTTGTGCGCGGGCAGCGGCAGCTCGTAGAACCCGCCCGTGCTCACCGCCGCGGCCGACTCGCTATAAATAATCGGCTTCTCGGGGTGCCGCCCGTGGTACGTCATGTAGTGCCGGCCGTAATTCCAGCCGGTGACGTCGAGCGCGTCGAGGATCGGCCCGCTGGCCGTATCCGGCACGTTGCAGGCCATGCCGACGGGCCGCGTGGCGTCGTACTTGCGCACGACGTCTCGCATCATCGCGATACGCTCGGGCGTCATGCCCTCGCCGCCCGCGCCGATCTCATTGCCGATGGACCACACGAATACCGACGGATGATTGCGGTCGCGCATCACCATGCTCCGCAGATGCCGCTCGGCATGCTGCTGGTGCGACGGCGTGTCGCCCACTCGGTCGGCGGTCGCGTCCCACTTGTCGAAGCACTCGTCCCACACCAAGAGGCCCATGCGATCGCACAGGTCGAGCAGCTCCGGCGCCGGCGGATTGTGGGCGGTGCGGATGGCGTTGACGCCCATGTTCTGCATGATCTCGAGCTGCCGCTCCATGGCCCGCGTGTTGAACGCCGCCCCCAGCAGGCCGAGGTCGTGGTGCAGGCACGCCCCCTGCAACTGCACGCGGCGACCGTTGAGCTGCAGGCCATCGGTTGTCAGCTCCGCGGTGCGAATGCCGAAGACGGCGTCTTGCTGGTCGACGACCTCTCCGCCGACGCGCACAATAGTCCGCAGCGTGTACAACGCGGGGTCGTCAACGTCCCACCGCCGCGGGTTGGCGACTTCGAAGGACTCCAGCAGCGTCACTTGGCCGGGTTGGATTGTCACTTCAGCGGTGCGGCGAAGCACCTGGGCGCCGCTGGAATCAAGGATGGTGAACTCGACGGCCGCGTCGCGCGCGGCCTCAGCGTGATTCTCAATCGCCGCTTCCACTGAGACAGTCGCGCGCTCGTTCGAGACGTCTGGCGTGGTGATCGCAACGCCCCACTCGGCGATATGCACCGGCACGCGAAGCTGCAGCGTCACCTTGCGATAAATGCCGGCGCCGGGATACCAACGCGTGCCGTGATTGGTGGTGTCGACGCGCACCGCGACGACGTTCTTCCCCCGCAGATTAACGTGCGGCGTCGCGTCGATGCGGAACGAGCTGTAGCCGTAGTCCCACTCGCCGGCGAGCTTGCCGTTGACGTACACCCGCGGGAAAGCCATGACGCCGTCGAAATCGAGGTACACCCGGTCGCCGTCAGGCCGATCGAGCTGGAACGACTTGCGGTACCACCCGACCCCTTTCCACGGGAGCTTCCCCGAGGAACCGCTGGGCATGTTCGGCTCGAACGGCCCCGCGATGGCCCAATCGTGCGGCAGCCGCACCGGCGCCCACGAAGCATCATCGAACTCGGCCCGCTCGGCGCCCGCGGGGTCGCCCTTGGTGAACCGCCAGTCCTTGCGGAAATCCAGCGACGCGGCCGTCGCATCCAGAGCGGGCGCCTCTGCCTGGGTGCGCGACGGAGTCGCAACGGCGACACACCCCGCGGCAAGTGACAACGCGACGCGAAGGAGAACGCCGTGCAACCGAAGATGCGGTTTAGTCATGGCTCGCCTGCTGAGGACCCTGGCGCCGTCCTACCGGCGCCGGCGGAGAAACGCACAGGCTACCAGCAAGAGCACGCCGGCGGCAGGCTCGGGCACGGCGGCGAATCCTTGCGAATAGTCCAGGCCCAGGTTGCGCTGCCATACCAATAGGTCGTCGCCGTCCGTATCGCCGTCGCCATCGGCGTCAGCCCCGGCGCCGGGGCCGTAGTTGCTAGTCCAGATCCCCAAATCCGCGGCGTCCACTTTGCGGTCGTTGTTGAAGTCGCCCGGAAGCGAAACGACCACGGCGTACTGATCGTCCCCCTTGGCCAGGCGGAGATCGAACACTTTGTTGCCGACTTTAATCTCGTAGTCGCCGTAGAAGCCAGTAAAGTCGATCGTGCCGTCCTGATCTACCAAAAGATTCTGCGTCGGCGTCTTCCACGAGTTGAGCAGCGTGACCAGGGCCTGACCCGACGCTCGCAGGTTCCAATTATTGTCGAAGATCGTCGTGTTGTCCGTCGTCGCCGGGGGCCACGGCTCCCAGATAAGGAACGACGTCGCTTGGGGCGAGCCGTAGAGCATGCGGAGCGACTCGTTGTAGATCTGCGCCGAGCGCGCCTCCGTCGCCGTCACGCCCCCGGAAACCGGCGGCACGGAAAACTCCGTGAGCGAAATCGCCAGTCCGGTGACGGACATATTCTGCAGCACCTGGTTGATTCTCGCGGGACTGTGCACCTGAGTGTTCGATGTCCGCGCGTCGGCGATGTACTGGATGCCGATGCCGTCCACGACCTGGCCGAACCCCGCGTTGTTGATCTCCTCGACGTTGCGGCGATACCAATTCGCATACGTGTCCGCCGCGCCGCCCACCGGGTTGTTGGCGAAGTTGAAGATGTTGTACTCGTTGGTGTAGAGCCGCGTGTCGGCCCCCGCGGCGGTCACCGCCGTCTGCACGTCTCGGTAGATCTCGGCGATCCCCGCGGCGCCGAAAATATTCCAGTACGTGCCCTCGCGCAGCGCCTCGTTCAGCACGTCGATCTCAACATACTTGCGCGCGCGATCGTTGTCGGTCATGTCGGCATCGCCGTCGCCGACGTAGTAAGCGATGCGATTGGTGATGGCCGCCTTGAGGTCGGCCTTGGCCGGGCCTGAGATGGCCGGATTCGCTGACTGGGCGTTGGCGATGAGCGTGTTGACCCAAGTCGGCTGCTGCGGACCCCAGATGAGATTGTGCATTCGCACGCTCATGTCGTGCGACTGGGCATAGTTGAGGATCGTGTCGACGTGTCCCATCGTCGGGACGTTCCGGGTGGCCTCATTGTACGCCCATTTCCCCATGTTCGACGGCACGAGGATGTTGAAGTTGTTGTTCACGAAGTTCTGGTACCGGGCGGCCGTCGATGTCGTGTCGTTGGGCGCCACGGGCGCCAGGAACACATTCGCGTCGAAGCCCTGCACCATCGTGCCGAAGTTGAAGGCGTTGCGCACCATCCGCACTTCCACCGAGGCGCCTGGCGCGGCGCCTACCAGCGCAACGTGGGCCGGCCCCTTGCGGAAGTTGTTGATGTACGTGTCCGCTGCCGTCAGGGCGCTGGCGTCGTTCGTCGTGGTGCTCGAGGTGTTGCTCACCGTCGCGCCCGAGATGGTCATGTTGGCGACGGTGAGTTGCCGATCCGCGGCGGGCGTATCGTTGGCGAACTCATTGCGGACGAAGTACGTGCCGGCCGGCAGATTGAACGTATGCGGGTAGTTGTTGAACCCGGGCAGAATGGTGAACTCGGCCTTCGTATCGGCGACGACCAGGTTCATGCGGGGCGCCACGGCGTCGGTGGTGAAGCCCGAAGCATTGACCGTGATCGTCACCGGCCCCGGCGACGCAAGGGAGAAGTACGTGCCAACGTACCCGTTTTCGCTCAGGGTCCAGTTGCCAGAACCGCTGCCGCTGGACCGGTGCGAGAGAGCGCTGCCCGTGATCGCCTGCCCGAGGGCCGGCGACGCCCACGCTACCGCGAGCAAGAGACCGGCAAGGCATCGGCAGGCGCGGCAAAACATTGATGTGCCTCGACGCGGCGCGACTCGACGGGGCTCGTCTGGCATCGTCACTTCGTGATGACTTTAATGTCGAAGTTGATCTCTTCTTGATCGACCGGCACATCGACTTCCAAGCCGCTCGTTCCACTTTCGAAGTACTTCGCTGGGAACTTCGAGACGCTGGCGTCCGCCGCCATGATTGCCACCGTGTAATGCCCGGGAACGAGCCCATCGTCGGGCGCCCAGCTCATGACGCGGTATTTCCCGTCCAGTCCGAAGCTGCCGCTGGCCGGGCGCTTGTTGTACCCGTCGGCCGCGGCGGTGGGCGTGAAGAAGAGCTTGCCGAATTCATTCGGCGCCTGGCCGTCAATCGTGACCTGGCCCGTGATTGGGATCGTCTTGGGCCGATCCGAAGAACCGCAGCCGACGAGAGTCAGTGAAGCCATGGCTAATTGCGCGATAACAAGCGATCTGAACGACGCACGTCCCTTGAGCGATCGACGCCTAGCCAACTCATATTCCTGCATTGCACCCTCGTAGTTCCAAGCTCGCCCGCGTTTTACTTCCAAGACTTCGATTCGCCGCTGTTGCGAGAGCCGAGCTGGTTGTAAACGTCGAAATCAATTGCCTCGTTGACAAAATGAACGCTGCCATCGGCCATGAGCAGATGGGCTCCGCCGGGATGCCGGCTCTTGTAGCCGCACGCCTGAGCGTAACCGCCAATTTCCGGATCGTCGCTATTGAATTCCGTCGCAGCGCCGGCGCCGAGCGCCGTCTCCTTGTGCTTCAAGAATGTGTTGAGGGGAATGTTCGTCGCCGAAAACGGGAAATTCGGGCAATGGGCGCAGGTGTAACGACAATGAGTATTAATTTGCTCGCCAGCCATCACGACGTTCGAGAGTCCATCCGAAACTTCCTTCAGCGCAATGCCCTTTTCCCATCGGCCGAACAGTCCCGCAAAGGAAGGTTGCGTCCCCACCGGGCCGAGCGGATCGTTGGCCAGCGTGATCGCCCTCGATCCAAAACTTTCGCCTTGGCAACACCTGTTTGGCCGCGCGCCGGTACAGAAGGGACAGGAGTCAAAATGCGTCGGCCCCGCCGAAACGGGATACCACAGACCCATTTGCCGCGCGGCCGGTGGATTGAAGTTCAGGCTGCCATCGATCTTGATGCCCGCATCGAACACTCCGCCCGCGGGGGCGTCCCCATCGCTGGGACAAATCAAGAACGGAAGCGGAGTGGCAAGAACTGGAAAGTTAACGAGAGCGTTGCACGGCTTCGTGCGGTCGAACATGCGATACAGCGCCTGCTGCTCGATAAACGGCAGGATCTCGAGAACCCAAGTGCCGCCCGGCCCGTTGTCGGGAGGCGGAGGAAATGTCGGAGACGTCTTGCCGGGCCGAAATTGGGTAGCTGCCGGCAGCTTACCCCCTTTCGCGTCGGCGTAGCTGATCAACGCCAACCCGATGTTCTTCATGTTATTGGCGCACTGCGTGCGCCGGGCCGCCTCGCGCGCCGCTTGAACGGCGGGCAGAAGCAGCGCCACCAATACGCCGATGATCGCAATGACGACCAGCAGCTCGACGAGGGTAAAGCCCCGACGCCTCAGTCCACAGGTTTCAGCCATACTTGACTACCCGTATAAAAAATGAAGATCGACCACTCGGCGCCGGCATGACGCCCCATCCTTGTGTCATCAGTACTTTCAGCCGCACGCCACTTTCAGCCCGCCGAAATTCCAGTCGCCTGGCTTAGGCGATTTCCTGGGACGCGCGTCGAGCAGTGCCCCCGGACACCGCTCGACTTGCGTTTCCCAGTGAGCTCGACATTTCGTGCCACTTCGGCCAACGCGCGGCGCTCGCCTACGCCTTGCGTCGGCGGAAAACTCCCGCTGCCGCGAGGCCTAGTGCCGCCAAAGCAGCCGTCCCCGGCTCGGGAACAACTCCGGCAGCCGCCGTCGCCGGCG
This sequence comes from Planctomycetota bacterium, assembly GCA_031407585.1. Classification (GTDB taxonomy): domain Bacteria; phylum Planctomycetota; class Planctomycetia; order Pirellulales; family Lacipirellulaceae; genus Lacipirellula. The sequence goes on from JANOIK010000297.1 coordinate 10,457, forward strand.
GGCCGCCAAATTTGGTCCGCCAGATCGCCAGGTCGCCGGCGTCGACCGAGCCGTTGCCATCGGCGTCGCCGGTCGACTTGTTGGGCTGCCCCGTCATACCGAGGCCGCGTTGCCAGATCAGGAGGTCGTCGCCATCGACGAAGCCATCGTCGTTGAAGTCCGCGTTGTTCGCTGGCGGGACCCGCAAGTCCATGTACTCGAGCTCCATGCGAATGAGGCCGCCGCCGTTCGGAACGAGAGCTCCGAATTCGTAGAGATTGAAGTCTGTTCGAGAGTTGTCGCCCGTGTTCACGAAGCCGAAGGGCAACGTATTCACGGTAAACGCGGACAACGGCACCGTCACGGTCGTAAAAGTCGCCGTGTTGAACTGATTCAGTGCGAGCACGTACGTAAAGTCATCTGCTCCAGTGCCAGCCGCCGTGTCGTTTCCGTCGAGATCTTTGGCGTAAACCGTCATCGTCTGAGCCACGCCCGCATCAGTCAGCGGCGCCGTGAGCTTGGCACGAATGTTCACCGTGGCATTGGTGCCAACAAACGTGCTGGCGCCCGGCGCCCCGCGCATAAAGAACCGGTAACCTTCGCCATTTTCTGGCGCCCGCGGGTTGAGAATCAGGTTGGTCATACCGTTCTGGTCGAAACGGCTGATCATGTCAGTAGTGGATGGCACGTAGGCGAAGCCGTCGCCCGGAATGTTGATCGGCGGCCGAGTCCCGGCCGAGGCGGCTGTGCTATACGACAGCGAGCTGCCGAAAAAGCCTGTCAGGCCGCTGTTGGAATCGATCCGCGCCATGATCGGATTCTGGGTGATCCGGGTCAGCGCGATGTGCTTCACCTCGATGCTGAGAGTGCGACCGATATCCGCCGCCGAGTTCGCACTGCCGAAGCTGATGAGCGGAACTCCTTGGGGCGTCTTCAATTGCGAGTTTGGCCGACTGGGGTCGGTCGCCCCGCCGCCGAACGACAGGGGGTCGAGGCCATCGTTGGTATCGACCCAGGTCAAATCCGGGTTCTGCGTCCTGCCCCCGCCCGTAACGACGTGGCTGGCGCGGAAAGCGTTGTCGCCGTAATTGTAATAAAAGCCCCGCTGAACGAAGTTAGCTGCGGTGACGGGCACATTCCACGTGGCAAATCCCTGGGCATCTTTTGGCGCGGTCGCATACCAGTCGTTGATGCCGATCGCCTCGGTGCCAACGGTGTACGTGAATGCGTCGTTGGCGCGCTTATAAATTCCAGCCTCGGCGTCAAACACGTAGCCGTCGTTTTGATCCAGACCCACGTTAAACGTATGCGCGTCGTTTGCGATGGGGAGCGGTCCACCAGCCAGGTTTGGCTTGAACTTGACCTGGATCTGATATTCGGCCGGATCAAATCGCTGGCCAAACGCCCCACGGTCAACGATTGGATAGTAGGCAGAGGTGATATCCAACGGAGCGACCGTGAGGTAGTTGGGGGAGACAAACGCATCCGGAGTATTACTGTTGTATCGAGCGTTATGACTAACGCCTCCGGATTCCGTCGCCGATTGGTCGACAAAATAGAATGTCTTGTACCGTCCCTGGGAGCCCGCCGCCGAGAGTACCGAGCCGAATTGGAAGGTATTGAAACCTTCGTGGGGCGTGCCGTTCCGGAAGAGACCCTGGTGAGCCATCACCATCCCGTCCACGGCCATGAGCGTATTGGGCGTATCGAGCGCGCTCGCCGAGAGCGGAAGCAGCGCGAGGGCAGCCGCTAAAAAAGAAATCGCCAAGCAACCAAAACGACGCAAGCTGCTAGTCATTGGAATCCCCCACCAGATGTTGATTTGCGCAAACCGATAAAAAGCACGCATAAGTACGTCCGACGCCGATTTCCCAGACCTGGGAATCCTCTTCGCTATTCCAGCTCTAGCGTCAAAACCTTCCAATCGCGGCGCGAGCGACCTAAAATCGTCAGCCTTCCTCAGGCCTAAGTCCCTGCACGCGCGATTGGCCTTCTTTCCGACAAGAGCCGCGTCCGACAAGACCGACGCGCCCTAGCGCCCGGCATCACAGAAATGCCAACCGCTCACTGCAAAACGAGCGACCAAAACGTCGAACTGCCCCCTTCTCGACGGCTCGGCCACCGGTTCTCCCCGAAAGGCGAATCGCAGCACTGATTGTACTTGTGGCTGCATTTTGCCACAGGAAGCATTCACGCAAAAAAATTCCGCTATTGCGACCGCTGCGACCACCCGAGACGAGGGCGGCGAAGCGGAGCCAAATCGAGTTGCCAATCTGACCGGCCGGTCGCGCCGTCCTCGGCGGCGGGCGAGCCGACATTCAGCCATGCCGAGCGTCGACAATCGACGATAGCAAACAGCGATATTAGGCATTGCGGCGTCGAAGTATCGCGATGGCAGCAAAAAAATGCTGCGATTGCGCCGCGGCGTTGACACGAATGTTCCCCTGTTTATAAACGATCATGTCGGTTGGGTTGTCTCTTCTCTTTGCGTACTCGTGTACGGCAACTTGTTTCTCGTATTCAGCCGAACGGCTGAGCTGGAGGAGTCTGATGAGGTTGAAGCTCTGGGCGTGCCTCGCTGTCGTAGGCGCGCTGGCGTCTGTCGCGCAGGCGGCGCCGGTCACTACATCTTTTCTGAAGGTCGACGTCGACGGGGCAAACATTGGCGGCGCTCAGCCTCCAGGGCCCACCGAGCCCGGTTATCAGGGCTGGGCCCTGCAACAAGGTCTCTTCGAAAATTGGTCCAGTAGCACCAACGCCATCGGCGTCACTCAGATCTTTCTGACGGGCCAAGGCCCCGTCACCGCGACGCTCACCGGGCGCACCACCGGAAGTCGCGACGCGCGCAATCGCGGCCCTGGCGGCGGGCCGCTGAACCAGCTCTACCAGGATTTCGCTTACGTCACCAGGCCGCTCAATGGCTTTGGTCAACACTGGCTCAAGCTTGAACTCTCCGGCTTGCTTCCAAACCAGAATTACGAGTTTACGGGGTTTGCCCGCGAGCCCTTTAACGGCGGCACGGGCGCGGCCAATCCGGAGGCCAGCTTCCAGTGCTGGACGGACCTCGCGCAGCTCGGCGGCCTGGACGGTCCCGGCGCGTGGATGGACACCAATGTGAGCCCTGGCGCCCTTTATCAGCCCGCAGTTGGTGGCGTCAATAATCCGATTCCCAAGAAAGGTCGCGTGCCCATCTCCGGACCGAATCCCGTTTTGCCCTATGATTACTCGCTCAGCTTCCTGACCACAACCGATGGGACCGGGAAGCTCACCGTCTATGGCTATGCTGACCCGAACGGTTACACCAACACCCAAACGGTGAGCATGATCAATGGCTTCGAGCTCGGCATCGTTCCCGAGCCCACGTCATTGGGGCTCCTGATGTTCGGCCTGGCTGGCCTCGCTGGCTTCCGGCGGCGCACCCGCTAGTCGCCTACGTTTGACATGTCATTGCTCTTTCAAGGCGGCGAGAGGGGTCTTCCTTCTCGCCGCCGTTTTTTTTACGCGGCGCCAAGTTGGTGACGCCGAAAACTTCGGCGCCAAGTGAAGGCGCCAAATCACGAATCACTTTACTGACCGACTCGCTCCCACGACCATGCGACAGGTGTTCGTCCTCACCGCCCTGAGCCTGCTGAGCGCCGCCTCGAACGAGGCGCTAGCGGTCGGCCAGAGTTCGTACGTCGCGGTCGAACCGGCGCCCGATCGCTTTGCGCTCGCGGTGCACGGCAAGCCGGCGCCTTGGTTTGTCAGCGGCGACGATTACGCGGGCGTCGTGCGCGTCGCCCGGATGCTGCAGGCCGACGTGGCCCGCGTCACCGGCGCCGAGCCACAGCTGGCGACGGGCGCCGAAGCGCCGCAGGGCGACGCGGTCGTCCTGGTCGGCACGCTCGGCCACAGCCCGCTGATCGACGGCTTGCTCGCCAGCGGCAAACTCGACGCCGCCGACCTTGCCGGCCGTTGGGAAAAATTCGTTCTGCAGTCCGTCGACAACCCGCTGCCAGGCGTCGATCGCGCTCTCGTGATCGCCGGCAGCGACAAACGCGGCACGATCTTCGGCATGTTCGACCTCGCCGCCGAGATCGGCGTCTCGCCCTGGTATTGGTGGGCTGATGTGCCCGTGCCAAAGAACGCCGACCTGCACGTCCTGCCCGGGCGGCACACGCGCGGCGAGCCGAAGGTGAAGTACCGTGGCATCTTCATCAACGACGAAGCCCCCGCGCTCTCCGGCTGGATGCAGGAACAATTCGGCGGCTGCAACTCCAAATTCTACGCCCACGTGTTCGAGCTCATCCTCCGGCTCAAGGGCAACTACCTCTGGCCCGCCATGTGGGGACGCGCGATTTACGACGACGACCCCGAGAGCCCGCGGCTTGCCGATGAGCTCGGCATCGTCATCGGCACGTCGCACCACGAGCCGATGATGCGCGCCCACGTCGAGTGGGACCGCCACGGTAAGGGGCGGTGGGACTACGCCAAGAACGAGGCGACGCTCCGCGAGTTCTGGACCGAGGGCCTGCAGCGGATGGGCGCCAACGAGAGCGTGGTGACCGTCGGCATGCGCGGGGACGGCGACGAGCCGATGACCGAAGGCGCCAACATCGCGCTCTTGGAGCGAATCATCGCCGACCAGCGCGGCATCATCGCCGACGTCACCGGCCGCGACCCGGCCGCCGTGCCGCAGATGTGGGCGCTTTATAAAGAGGTGCAGGAGTACTACGACCGGGGCATGCGCGTGCCGGACGACGTCACGCTGCTACTGTGCGACGACAACTGGGGCAACATCCGCAAGCTCCCGAAGCTCGGCGAGCCCGCGCGAGCCGGCGGCTATGGCGTGTACTACCACTTCGACTACGTCGGCGGCCCCCGCAATTACAAGTGGCTCAACACGAACCCGCTGCCGCGCGTGTGGGAGCAAATGCACCTGGCGTATCGCTACGGCGCCGATCGGCTGTGGATCGTCAACGTCGGCGACATCAAGCCGATGGAGCTGCCGATCGACTTCTTCCTCGACTACGCCTGGGATCCCGAAGCGTGGCCGGCCGAGCGGCTGCCGGAGTACGCCCGCGAGTGGGCCGCTGAACAGTTCGGCGAGGAGCACGCCGCCGAGATCGCCGACATCCTGGCGAAGTATGCGAAGTACAACGGCCGGCGGAAGCCCGAGCTGCTCACGCCCGACACGTACAGCCTCGTGAACTTCCGCGAAGCCCAGCGCGTGGTCGCCGACTACAACGCGCTCGCCGCGGAAGCGAATCGCATCGGCGATTCGCTCCCCGCGGAGTACCAGGACGCGTACTTCCAGCTCGTGCAGTTCCCCGTCGAGGCCTGCGCCAATCTCAACGACTTGTACGTCTCGGCGGGCTTCAACCGTTTGTACGCCAGCCAGGGGCGTGCCTCCGCGAACGACATGGCCGAGCGCGTGGCCGATCTGTTCGCGCGCGACGCGGAGCTGTGCCGCCAGTACAACGAAGATCTCGCCGGCGGCAAGTGGCGTCACATGATGGACCAGACGCACATCGGTTACGACAACTGGCAGGAGCCGCCGAAGAACGTGGCGCCGAAGACCGAGCGACTCATGGTGCCCGAGGAGGCTGACATGGGCGTCGCGGTCGAGGGCTCCGCGGCTTGGTGGCCGCACGAAAACGCCACGGCGACGCTGCCCGAATTTAGTCCTCTTTCTGTACGGGTGCATGCCTTCGAGATTTTCAACCGCGGCCGGGTTCCTTTCAATTACGCGATCCAATGCGACGCGCCCTGGGTTGTCATCAACGCCTCGCGCGGAATCGTTGAAAAAGATCGTCGCGTGGACGTGAAGGTCGACTGGAAGAGCGCGCCTGTTGGCGTCTCGACCGCCGACATTGTAATCACCGGGCCTAAAAAACAGCGCGTCGTGGTGAAAGTCACGGCGAATAATCCCGATCCGGAATCCCAGGAAGAAATTCGCGGCTTCGTCGAATCAAACGGCTACGTGGCCATCGAAGCCGAGCACTTCACCCGCGCCGTCCAGAAGTCGCCGGTCGTCTGGCAGTGCATCCCCGACCTCGGCCGCACGCTGTCGGGCGTCACGCCGTTCCCCGTGACCATCCCGCGGCAAGCTCCCGGCGACGACGGCGCTCGGCTGGAATACCGTCTCCACCTATTCCACGCGGGCGAAGTCACGGTGAAGGCGTACGCTTCGCCGACGCTCGACTTCACCGCCGGCGACGGCCGCCGTTACGCCGTGTCGATCGACGACGCCGAACCGCAAATCGTGAACATCAACGCGGACGACTCGCTCCAAGCGTGGGAGCGTAATGTCGCCGCGAACATTAACGTTTCGTCGACCACGCACGCTGTCGCCAAAAGCGGCGTGCACGTGTTGAAGTATTGGGCGGTCGATCCGGGCGTCGTGCTGCAGCGGCTCGTCGTCGAAACCACGGGCGCGCCGCAAAGCTACCTGGGACCGCCGGAAAGCATGAATCGAACCGAGGGCGTGAACTAAAAATCCTCCGCCCCCCGCGGGGCGGCATTGAAGTGGTTGTGGGGCAGTGGCGGTCGGCGCGAGCGCATTTAGGGCGCTCGGCCGACCGCCCAGCCACACGCCGCCGAACAGAGAACGAGAAAAAGGCGAGCTTCATCATGTTGCCAGAACATTGGGACATCTTTAAACGGGCGGCGCGGCTTGAGCGCCTCGACAAGATTCCGTTTGCGCTCATCGTCGACAGCCCTTGGATTCCCGGCTACCTGGGCATCAAGCACCTCGACTACTTCCTCGACCCTGAGGTGTGGTATCAGGCGAACGTCCGCATCATGCAGGAGTTCCCCGACATCATCTTCGTCCCCTCCTGGTGGATGGAGTACGGCATGGCGGCGGAGCCCTCGGTGCTCGGCGCCAAGATCAAGTTCTGGCAAGACAACACGCCCAGCGAATATCACACGCTCTACCGGCTGGAGGACATCGACCGCTTCCCCGATTACGAAGTTGAGGCCGATGGCTTCGCCGCGCTCACGCTGCACCGCATCGGCATGCACCGGCAGCGAATCCTCGACAGCGGCTACATCCTCCCGCTGGTCACCTCGCGCGGCCCGCTGTGCACCGCCGGCTTCGTGCGGAACACGACCGACTTCATGATCGATCTCGTGGAGAACCCCAAGGGCGCCCACAGGCTGATCGACCTCTGCACCCGCGTGGTGATCGACTGGCTCAAGGCCCAGCAGAAGGTCATGGGTGACACGGTCGAGGGAATCTTCATCCTCGACGACATCGTGGGCTTCATCAACGAGGAGCACTACGAGGAGTTCGCCCACCCCTACCTGAAGCGCATCTGCGACGCCTTCCCCGAAGACTGGGTGAAGATCTACCACAACGACGCCGAGGTCGACGCCTGTCTCGACCACCTGCCCGACTGCGGATTCAACGTCCTGAACTGGGGCAAGCAGAAGGACATCCGCGAGGTCAAGCAGCGCGTGGGCGATCGCATGTGCCTCATGGGCAACGTGAACCCGCTGGAGATCGCGGTGCGCGGCACGCCCGAGGAAGTGAAGGACGCCACGCTCGAAGTGCTCGAAGGCGCCGGTGGCGAGGGCATCATCCTGAGCGTCGGCGGCGGCACCAGCCCCGGCATGCCGCGGGAAAACATTCTCGCCATGCAAGAGGCGCTCGAAGAGTTCAACGCCAGCCGCACCGCGGCGGGAGCGGCCGTTCGTGGTTGATTACGCCCTCATGAATCAGTGCCTATACGAAGGCAACGCCCAGGCGGTCGCCGACATGACGACCGAGGCGCTCGCCGATGGCCGCCCCGTGCAAGAGGTCCTCACCGAGGGCCTCATCGCCGGCATGAGCGTCGTCGGCGAGGACTTCAAGCACAACGTGCTCTACGTGCCCGAAGTGCTCATCGCCGCCCGCGCGATGAAGGCCGGCATGGCCGTGCTCAAGCCGTTGCTGTCGGCCAAGGATTCGGTCACCAAGCCCGCCGGCATCCTCCTCATGGGCACCGTCCGCGGCGACCTGCACGACATCGGCAAGAACCTCGTCTGCATGATGGCCGAGGGCGCGGGCTTCGAAGTCCACGACATCGGCGTCGACCAGAGCGTCGAAAAATTCCTCGCGGCGGCCGAGAAGTGCCAGCCCACGATCATCGGCATGAGCGCGCTGCTCACTACGACCATGACCTACATGAAGACCGTGATCGACGGCTTCGAGGCGGCCGGCAAGGGCGACATCAAGATGGCCGTCGGCGGAGCGCCGATCAGCCAGATGTTCGCCGACGAAATCGGCGCCGACGGCTACGGCTCCGACGCCTCGACCGCGGTCGACCTGTTCATCAACCTCGCCGGAAAGGCCTGAGCGGCGCGATGGCGACCTACCGCATTTTGTACTGGCAGGAGATTCCCTCGCAGATCAAGGCCGAGGACGACGACGGCGGCGAAGCCAACATCCTGATGCCGCAAAAGTTCACCGTTCGCATCGACGACGCCGCCATGGAGCGCGGCCTGCGGGATTCGGACGACTATCTTGCCCAGTGGCGCTGGAGCGAGGAAGAAGACCGCGACGGCTCGGCCGAGGACGTGGCCGAGGCGGTGCGGGCGGAACTCGAAGCGGCGATTGATTGGTAGATTCCATGTCGACAAACATTTCCATCAACGGTCAATCCACGACGACGGCCCCCGGCCCGTCGTTGTTCGAGCTGGGCGAAGAAATGCAGGTCGCCATTCCTACCTCCTGCCGCAAGCAGGGCAAGTGCAAGGAGTGCATCGTCGAGGTGGTCGCGGGCATGGAGCTGCTCACGCCGCGCACTGACGAGGAACGCCACCTCCGCGAAAAATTCCGCCTCTCCTGCCAATGCCGCGTCGCCGCCGAGAGCGGCGAAGTGCGCTGCCACACCATGCGTCGCGGCCAAATGCGCATCGAGCGCCGCGCCACGGGACTGGCCGACGACCGGGCACAGCTCGCGCTCGACTCGGCGGTCACGCGCTCAGGCGATCGCATCCTGCTGGACGGCGTCGAAATCGCTCGCTCCGCCGCCGGCATCCACGGCATCGCCATGGACCTCGGCACGACCACGATCGTCATGCGGCTGTTCGACCTCGAAACGGGCGAGCAAGTCGCCGACGCCTCGTTCGAGAACCCGCAGCGCTTCGGCGGGTCCGACGTCATGGCGCGCATCCAGTACGATACGCAGCACCGCGGCAAACTGCTGCGACGCACCGTCGCCGGCTACCTCTCACATGCGATCGAGGAATTCCCCGTCGACCCGCAAACCATCTACGAGATGGTCGTCGTCGGCAACTCGACCATGCGCGATCTGTTCTTCGGCCACAGCGTCTACTCGATCGGCCAGAGCCCCTACCAGTCGATCACCGAGATCGAAATGGCCGAGGGCAAGCGCACCAGCACCAGCCTCACGGCGACCGGCCGCGAGTGCCTGCTCCCCATCCACCCGAAGGCGCGCGTCTATGGCGTGCCGATCATCAGCGGTCATCTGGGCGCCGACGCCGCCGCATGCATGCTCGCCATCGATCTGGCCAACGAACGGCGCCTCGTGGCCATCATGGACATCGGCACGAACACCGAGCTCATCGTCGGCAACCGCGATCGCATCCTCGCCGCGTCCTGCCCCGCGGGGCCGGCGTTCGAGGGCGGAGCCATCGCCTGCGGCATGCCGGGGCTCGATGGCGCCATCGAATCCGTCGCCTTCAACGCGGACGGCTCCCTCCGACTCGGAGTTATCGGAGACGCCCTGCCCGAGGGCATCTGCGGCTCGGGCCTCATCGACCTGCTCAGCGAGCTGATCCGCGTCGAGCTGATGAACGAGCTGGGACGATTCCACGAGGACGGCCCGATCACGCTCGACGAGCGCTCCGGAATTGTCTTCCACGAACGCGACGTCAACGAGCTCGCGCAGGCTAAGGGCGCCAATGTTGCCGGCCTGCTCACCGTATTCAGCAACTACGGCATCAAGTTCGAGGAGCTCGACGCCTTCTATCTCGCTGGCGGATTCGGCCGCCACGTGAACGCCGCCGCCGCGAAGCGCATCGGCCTGATCCCGAACATCGACGACGCCAAGATCATTCAAGTCGGCAACGCGGCGATCGAAGGCGCAAGCATCGCCCTGCTCTCCCGTGCGAAGCGCGAGGAGCTCGAACAGCTCGTGAAGCGCGTCGAGCACTGCCGCCTGGAAACCCATCCTCAGTTTTTCGACTTTTTCGTCGAAGGCTGTCAGTTCAAGCCCGTCGAACCCCTAGCGACCCCCGTCGGATGATCGAGCTGGTCGACGACACGCCCGACGTCAACGTGCCGCCCGCGGAATACGCGCGGCTGCTGGGCTACCCGCGCGGGCACGTCCTCGAGGGACGCGCGCGGGAGCTCGCCGACATGGCGGTCGGGTGGTACGCCGAGCACGGTCAGCCGTGGATCTACGCCCGCCGCGTGCAAGACCTCGCGATTCACACCAGCAGCATCGTCGTCGACGGCGAGTCGTTCGCCAGCCCGCCGCTGGTTCACACGCTGCGGCAAGCCGGGGCCGATGGCGCCGTGGTCGCGGCCGTCAGCGCCGGCGGGGAACTCGAAGCCGCGGCCGCCCAGGCATGGCGCGAAGAGAAGCCCGACGAATACTTCTTCCTCGAAGTCTACGGCTCGGCCGTGGTCGAGCACCTGACGACGGTCGTCGGCTCACAGCTTTGCGCATGGGCGGACAGCGAGTCGCTCGCAGTGCTGCCGCACTACAGTCCCGGATACCCCCAGTGGGACGTGGCCGACCAGCCGCGATTGGCGGCGCTCCTCCGCGGGGCCAGCCGGCACCCGGCGCTGCACCAGCTCGAAGTGCTCGAGTCGGGCATGTTGCGGCCGAAGAAATCGCTGCTCGCCGTGTTTGGGCTCACGCCTCACGTGGATCGCGTGCGTCGCCTGCCCGCGCTGTCGCCGTGCGAGAACTGCTCGTACGCCAACTGCCAGTATCGCCGCTCCCCGTACCAGGGCCCTCCGCCCTACCCTTTGGGCGAGGCGCCGATTCGCGTCGCCGCGGCCCGCTCCAAGGAACCGGCGGACGCGCCGCTCGATCTCGCCGCGCGCTACACCGTGAACGTTAAAGCCCTGGAGCGCTGGTCTCGCGACCGGCTCGTCCTCGATCACCGCGCGGACGGCACGATCGAAGCCCGCTTCCGCTACGAAGGCACCACCTGCACGAACATGGGACGCCCGCTGGCGTTCGACTACACCGTGCGGCTGGGCGCCCGCCGCGACGGCTACCCCATCGACTACGAGCGCTGCGTGCCCGCCCACGGCGACGACGGCCACCGGCACATGTGCCAGTTTCTCGAAGAGGGCCCGCCGCTGTTGGGCCGCATCGCGGACGAACGGCCGCTCGCCGGGGCGAAGCTCGACGACGTGCTGCGCTGGTCGCGCTCGGTCTGCGCCGCCGGCTGCTACTGCGACGCCGAGAGCCGCCAACACAAATGGGGCCTCGTGCTCGAAACCATCCACTTCGCGATCGCGCGCCTCGAGCGCCTCGCGGCCGCCTCCCCGCCCGTCGAGTTGTCCCGCCGATGAAGATGTCGCTCCTCGACGCACTGAAGCAGCGCCCGCTCGTGGGCGATGGCGCCATGGGCACGCAGCTCATGATCGCCGGGCTCGAGCAAGGAGCCTGCGGCGAGGCGTGGAATCTCACCCACCCCGAGCGCGTCCTCGCCATCCAGCGCCGCTACGCCGACGCCGGGTCCGACTGCATCATCACGAACACCTTCGGCGGCTCGCGCATCATGCTCAACCGCCACGGCCACCCGAACGACGTCGTGGCCGTCAACCGCGCCGCCGTTGAAATCACCCGGGAAGCCTTCGGCGGCCGCGACGGCTACGTGCTGGGCGACATGGGACCGTTCGGCGGCCTCCTCGAGCCCTACGGCGACTTCACCGAGACGCAGGTCCGCGACGCCTTCAACGAGCAAGCCCGCGCCCTGGTCGACGCCGGCGCCGACGCCCTCATCGTCGAAACGCAAACCTCGCTCGAAGAGCTCGGCCTGGCCCTCCGCGCCGCGCGGGACGCCGGCGCCCCCTGCGTCATCGGTTCGATGGCCTACGACGTCACGCTCGACGGCTCCACGTTCCGCACCATGATGGGCATCGACCCCGAACGGGCCGCCGAGTTCATGCAAGCCGAGGGCGCCGACGTCGTCGCCCTCAACTGCGGCACCGGCATGGATATGGAACGCGCTCGCCAGGCGGTCGAGCGCTACAAGCGGGCGACCAATCTGCCCGTGATGGCGCAGCCCAACGCGGGCCTGCCGCGGCTCGTGGACATGAAGGTCGTCTACGACGAGCCGCCCGAGGAGATGGTTCAAGGCGTCTTGCCCCTGTTGGAATCGGGGGCCGCTATCATCGGCGCGTGCTGCGGCAGCACGCCCGACCACATTCGCGCGTTCCGGGCCGAGGTCGACGCCTTCTTGCGTCGGCGGTCCAGAGCGGCCACAGTCTTGGAGTGATCGATCCGATGAGCGGCTTTCCCACTTCGACCAACGGCGTCCTCACCAGCGCGGCAGGCATGGCAAAACTTTGCGACGTCAACGCCGCCGCGGTCGACAAGCTTCCCGTGCTCACGGGCGACAAGTCGGGCATCGGCGTGCACTACGTCGACGCCTATCTCAAGCCCATGAACTCCAAGCTCCCCGACGGCACGCGCGTGAAGTTCAAACGCCGCGGCCTCAAAATCACCTTCGCCGCGGGCGAGAAGAAGGGCGACGGCCTGATGCGCCGCCTCGACGTGAGCCGCGACCCCGTCGTCATGCTGAGCGCCGCGCTCCAAGAAGCCGCCGCCGCCGCGGGCGTCGTCCTCACGATCGACGACAACTCCGTCTATCTCGATCTCAACGCCTAAGAGCGCCAGTCTCGCAACGGATTTCCCTGGGAGTGGAGAGATGACAAGCGATTTCTACCGACGCGCGTGCGTGCCCATCGCGTGCGGTCTCGTATTGCTGCTCGGCGCAGCCAGCGTGCACGCTCAAGACGCCCCGCCGTTCAACGACCATCAAAACATGATGGACCAACTCGGCATCAAACGGATGCGCCCCGGCGCCAATCCCAACGACCCCAGCACGTTCGACGAGGCCAACGCCAATCGTTACCTCCACACGATGCCCGCGCTGCTGGTAATGAACGACGGCTCGCCGGTCGAGCGGGCCGACCAATGGCCCGCGCGGCGCGCGGAGCTCGTCGAGATCTTCGAGCGCGAAATCTACGGCCGCATCCCGCCGAACGTCCCCAAAGTCACCTGGGAAGTAACCGCGACCACCGAAGGCAACGCCGGCGGGATTCCCACCGTCACCAAGACGCTCGTCGGCCACGTCGACAACAGCGCGTACCCGGAAGTCACCGTCGACATCCAGGCGAGCATCACCGCCCCCGCCGAGGGCGACGAGCTGCGACCGATCATGCTCGAGTTCGGTGGTGGATTCGGCGGTCGCTTGGGCCGCCCCCGCGGCGCGGGCGCGCCGTGGACCGACCAGGCCATCGCCCACGGCTGGGCCTACGGCACGATCAACCCCGGCAGCATTCAACCCGACAACAACAACTTCCGCGCGGGCGTCATCGGCCTCACCAGCCACGGCCAGCCTCGCAAGCCCGAAGACTGGGGCGCCCTCCGCGCCTGGGGATGGGGCGTGAGCCAGCTCATCGACTACTTCGCCGCGAACCCCGACGCGAAGGTCGACCCCGCGAAGGTCGGCATCGAGGGCGTTTCCCGCTACGGCAAAGCGGCGCTCGTGGCCGCGGCATTCGACCCGCGCGTCGGAGTGGCGTTCGTCGCTTCCAGCGGCGAAGGCGGCGCCAAGCTGCATCGCCATCTCATCGGCGAGCGCGTCGAAAACCTCACCGGCGGACTCTACTACTGGATGGCGGGCAACTTCCTGAAGTACGGCGCCGCCGAGGCCGACTTCGGCGAAAAAACCGCCGCCGACCTGCCCGTCGACGCCCACCAACTCATCGCACTGTGCGCCCCGCGCCCGTGCTTCATCAGCTACGGCATCATCGAGCGCGGCGACCCGCTGTGGGTCGACGCCCACGGCAGCTTCATGGCCGGCGCGTTGGCTGGCCCCGCGTATCGCCTGCTCGGCAAGCAGGACTTCGGCGCCGCGGGCGATGATGTTTCCGATCCCCTGCCGCCGGTCAATGAGCTCGTCGGCGGCGACCTCGCCTGGCGGCAACACGACGGCGGCCACGAAGCGACGCCCAACTGGCCGGCCTTCTTCGAGTGGGTCGCCAAGTACATCCCCGCTCCGCCCGCGCCCCAAGCCACTGCCGCGGCGCCGGCCCCTGTCGCAACTCCCGCCGCCGTTCCTTCAGGCGGCGCGAGCGAAACGCCCACCGGCGCTGCTCAACCGATCGAGCGCACCGACCCGAACTTCCGCACCGCCCACCAGCAGCTCATCGCCAAAGCCAAAGCCGGCGGCATCGACGTCTACTTCGTCGGCGACTCGATCGTCCGCCGCTGGGGCACGAGCGACGCCCAGTACAAGGACTTCCTCGAAAACTGGAACGCCAACTTCCACGGCTGGAACGCCGGCAACTTCGGCTGGGGCGCCGACTCGACGCAAAACATCCTCTGGCGCCTCACGAGCGGCGAGCTCGACGGCGTGAACCCCAAGGTCATTGTCATCCTTGCCGGCACGAACAACGTGGGCAATCAACCGGGCGATGATGCCAAGGCGGAAGATGTCGCACGCGGCGTCGCGGCCATCGTCGCCACGTGCCGTGCGAAGGCGCCCAACGCGAAGATCATCCTCACCGCCATCTTCCCGCGAAACGACAACATCGCCGTCATGCCCACGATCAACGCCATCAACGATCGGCTCGCCCGCCTGGCCGACGGCGACGCGGTTCGCTTCCTGACCGTCAACGATAAGCTCGCCGACGACACGGGCCGCCTGTTCCCCGGCATGATGGCCGACGGCCTCCATCCGTCCGTCAAAGGCTACCAAGCATGGGCCGACGGCCTGAAGCCGCTGCTGACCGAGATCCTCGGGCCCCCGGCCGCGGACGATCACGCCCCAGCGCCCACCGGCGACCCCAGCGCCTCGCGGTGACCCGCACGTCGGCCTCGTTTCCCACGGCCCAGGCGGGCAAGCATACTGGAGGACGCCTCAAAAACACCAGTCGCGAAAACAACACTTTTTTGCGACTTTACACCAATGTTCTATTTCGCCCCGGGGCTATTCTAATCACGGAATGCTCGTCCCCTTGCAAACCCGACAAGCCGACGTCCTCGGGTTAAACGCCTCCTCGCAGCTTCTCCCGTAAATGTCCACGCTCCCCAAAGTCGCCTTGCTCATCGAAACCTCACGCGGTTTCGGGCGCGAGATGCTGCTCGGCATCGCGCGCTACGCGCAGCTGCACGGACCGTGGAGCTTCCACATCACCGCCGGCGACTTCGATCACTCCGTGCCCAAGATGAAGCAGTGGGGCGGCTCGGGAATCATTGCCCGCATTCCCAACGAACGGGTCGCCCGCGCGATCCTCGCCGCCGATCTGCCGACCATCGCGCTCGGTCTCACCGACGAACAAATGCAGCCAGAAAGTCCGCTTTCGGTGTTTTCCGAGCTGAGCTCCGACGCCAACGAGGTCGCCCGCATGGCCGCGGAGCATCTGCTCGGCCGGCACCTGCGTCACTTCGCGTACGTGGGACTCGAAGACCGCGCCTGGTCCACGCGCCGCGAGAAGGCTTTTCGCGAGTTCCTCGTCGCCAAGGGCTTCGACGCGCATATTTACGACCAACCCAAGCGGCCCCAAGATCGCAACTGGGAGAACGAGCAGTCGATCCTCGCCCGCTGGATTCGCCAGCTCCCCAAGCCCGTCGGCCTGTTCGCCTGCAACGACGACCGCGGCCGCCAGGTGCTCGAGGCCTGCCGCCTCGCCGAGCTCCGCGTGCCCGAGGACGTCGCCGTGCTGGGCGTCGACGACGACGAAGTGTTCTGCGCCCTCTCAAACCCGCCGCTGTCGAGCGTCGCGCTCAACGCCGAAACGGCCGGCTACCGCGCCGCCGAGCTGCTCGACGGCATGATGCAGGGCCGCATCAAGAAACCGCGCCGCATCATGGTCGAGGCGCTGCGCGTCGTCGCCCGCCGCTCGACCGACGTTATCGCCGTCGAAGACCAGGACGTGGCGAGCGCCCTGCAGTTCATCCACCGCCAACAGGGGTGCGGCATCTCGGTCGACAGCGTCGTCCACGAGGTCGCCATCTCGCGCCGCCGCCTCGAAAAACAATTCCGCGAAATCCTCGGCCGCACCATCATCGAGGAAATCCAGAACACGCGGCTCGAGCGGGCGAAGCGGCTGCTGCTCGAAACCTCGTACCCAATCGCGAAGGTCGCGGAAGTCACCGGCTTCGGCTCCACCGGGTACTTCATCCAGTTCTTCCATCGCCGCGTGGGCAAAACGCCGCGAACATTTCGCAACGAAATGGCCCACTGATCGCTTGCGTCTTCGCGACTTTGTGGGAGCGGTCTCCGACCGCGATGACGCGCGGCAGTTCACATTGCGTGGTGGTGGCACGCGGAATCGGCGTCGGAGACGCCTCCCACAAATGCATCTGCTTGTGGGCGAGTCCATCGCTACGACGCTCGCGACGACGATGCCATCGCCCGCGCCGTCACGCGAAGCCGAATCCCCCGGTCGCCCTGCATCGTAAACAGGTTGAACGACTGCAGCCGCGGCGTCTCGGCGTCGCACACAGCCAGGTCAAACCGGCCGAGCACCGCCTCGACCGTCACGGCCATCATCAGCTTCGCCAGGTACTCGCCCAGGCACGCGGTGGGCCCGAGCCCGAACGGAAAATACGTTCCCGCTGCGCGGCGATCGGTCGTTCCGCCGGCGAAGCGATCCTGCCGGAATTCCTCCGGCGCGTCGTACCGCCGCGCATCGCGATGTACCAGCAGCGGGCTCGCGAACACGTCGGCGCCCATCGGCACGCGCGCGCCGCTCGGCAGCGCGTCGTCCTCGCCCGCGCGCCGAGTTAACAGCCACGTCGACGGGTAGAGCCTCATCGCCTCGGCGATCACCTGCGCCATCACCGGCCGCTGCCAAATCGGCGCCGTCTCGCCCCCCGCATGGTCGGAGGCGTCTCCGACGCCGATTTCGCGCGGCGTTCCAGCATGCGCATCAATCTCCGCCTGCACCGCTCGCTGCGACTCCGGATGCCGTGCGAGCAGATGCAAAATCCAAGTAAGCCCCGTCGTCGGCGGCTCGTACGCCGCCAGAAAAATCGTGAGTGCGTGATCGCGAATCTGCCGGTCGTCCAGCCCTGCGCCCGCTCCGTCGCGCACCTTCACAAGCTGCGCCAAGAGACTTCTCGCGGGCGCCCCGTCTTGACGCGCCTCGCCGATGAGCCGCTGCATCACCTGATCGAGCCGCCCGATGTTGGACTTCAGCGTGCGATTCCGCTTCGTCGGCAGCCACGCCGGCACGCACAGCCCCGACTGCATCGACCGCACCACGCGTTGGTGGCTGCCATGAATCGCCGCGAAAAGCTCCGCCGCGTCCTCGGGCCGCTCCAGTCCCAGAATCATCCGCCCCGCCGCCCGCAGCATCACGTCCATGATCGTGCCGCTGACATCCACCGTCTGCCCGCTCTGCCAGCTCGGTAGGAATTGCTCGAGCGTGCGCCGCATCGGCGCCGCGAACCCGTCGAGCCGCCCGCGGTGCAACAGCGGCTGAATCATCCGCCGATGCTCGATGTGGCTCTGCCCCGTGCGCGTGAACAGCCCGCGGCCAAACAGCGGCGCAAACGCTGCCTGCAAACCATTCCGCCGATACCGCCCTGGCTGCTCCACGAACACGTGCAAAATGTCCCGCGGGTCGCTCAGCAAATAGGTGGGGCGCACGAGGTCGAGCTTCACGACGTCGCCCAGCGTCGAGCACTGCCGCAAAAACTCGATCGCGCTGCGCCGCAGCAGCCGGCGGTGCCCCGACAGGCGTTTGCGGCCGCTCGCCTCGACGACGCCCGCCTCGCGGGACGGCCGCGCCTGAACCGCCGACGACGACGCCGCGGCGAAACGTTGCCGCGCGCGGCTGATCGCATACCGCCGCACATTGCGCACGTCGCCGAGCGTCCGCACGAGATCGCTCGCGAGCGCCGCGTGAAAGTAGCTCACCGTCTCCGCATCGTACCCCGCCTTGTGATAGGACCGCGACCGGTCGCGCAGCAACCGAGACTGGAATGCCGCGCGATGCCGCCCCGCTTCCGCTGGCAGCACGCCGCCGCCGAACACCGCGTCGACCAGTGCATCGCCGGCCATGCGAATCTCGCCGAGATTGTCGCGCAGCCGCCCCGGGTGCTCGTGGACCTCGAGCAGCACGTCGTGCACCGCCACGGCGTCGTAGTACCACAGCGTCTGCGCGACGCACGCCGTCTCCATGCCCACGCGAAGCGCGCCCTGATAGTGCGACAACAGCGCCACCGCCTCGCGCCGCAGCGCCGCCGCCCCGGTGCAGATGAACTGCCGCCCCAGCAGAAAGCTGCGAAAGTTGCGAGTGCGAGATCGCCCGAGCGAAAGCCGCGGCGACGTGCGTCGCCCCGCCACCGTGACGGTCTCATGCCGCCCGGCAACCATCCCCACATCGGGCCGACGCTCGATCTGGCGCCGCAAGCAATCGAGCGCCCCCGGCGCCAGCGCATCGTCGGCATCGAAGTAGACCAGAAACCGCCCGGTCGTCTCCTCGAGCCCCCGCTTGCACGCCCGATACACGCCGCCGCGTTCCTGGCGAACATAGCGAATGCTGGCGCCGTATCGCGCCGCCACCACGGGCGTGTCGTCCGTCGACCCATCGTCGACCACCGCCACCTCAAAACCGCCGCCCCCCTGCGCCAGGGCCGAATCAATCGCCCGGCCGAGAAATCGCCCGTAGTTAAAGGTCGGAATCACAAGCGAAAACAGCGGCGCAGGCATCGTCTCTCCCGTTAGCCGCGACGCGAAGGTCCTCCGCAGCGGAGCGCGCGGGGGTGCCATGTCCACGGCTCGGCGTGGGCATGCGGAAATTCGCCGCCAGCATGGCCACTCAGAGCAGTGGCCATGGCACCCTAGTGCTTTGTCACAGCTTGATTTTCGGGTAGAGGGATTTGAGCGTACCGCGGGCGTCTTTGACTTTCATCTGCCAGTCGACGCCGCGCTGGGTCGCGTTGACGTCGGTCGACCAGGCTGCCAGCTCGGACTGCAGCT
>JANOIK010000303.1:0-7908 GCA_031407585.1 Planctomycetota bacterium
TCGATCAGCCCCACGCCCACCGTGGGCGAGAGCGCCATACTCGAAACGACCGCCGCCGCGATGCCCGGTTGCATCGTGAGATAGTCGTAGTTCATAAGTTGCTCGAGCATGCCCACGTCCTCGGGCTTGCCGCAGATGCCGAGCATCGTGAGATACAGCCGCCGGCCCGAGGGCCCGACGCTGGGCTCGTTGATCCGCGCGACGATCTTCTCCCGGTCCATCCGCGGCGCCAGCTCGATCAGTGCGGCATACGGGCTGCGGGCGAACTCGTCGTAAGAGTCCTGGGCGAGCAGCGGGTCTTCGTCGTCCAGGTAGTCCTGGAAAAACGCGAGCCGGTTGGCGCCCTCTGCCGGAACCGTGGGCAGGTGCTTCACGTAGTCGACCGCCCGCGGCGAGAGCGGGATGGGATTCGTCCAATCGAGCCCCGGCCCCGTAATGCCGGCGAGGCCCGTGATCAGAAACTGCTTATCGGGCGCCTCTTCGCCGAAGTACACGACGTCGATCGTCTTGGCTCCGGCGAGCTTCTCGCGGCCGTGGACGATCTCGAGGATGCGGAATTTCGCCGCGGCCGTTTCCGCGGCGGCGAGATCGTCGGGCGCCACCTCGGGCATCGGCTCTTCGAGCACGACGATTACTGCCACGTCCGCCGCCTCGATCTCCTGGCTGAGCGTCTGCATGGCCGCCTGGCAGAACGGGCACGCGCGGGCCGGCGTGGCAGTGATGCTAGCGATGGCGACCGCAATCGCCGCGCATGCCACCGCGATTTGGAAACGTTTATGAGTCATGGCGTAACCATCCTGTGCCAGGGTCAAGCACGCGAACTACAGCCGTTCATTCTACCGCTGCAAGGAAGCCCAGGACACACGGCCTAGCCGATGGGCCACCGCCCTCCGGGAGCAGCAGATTAGGGCTCACCGGGCCCCGCCCAGGGTTTTCGCCACATCCGTCCGATAAGCCGTGAGCGCGGGCAAGAACCCGACCAGCGTGGCAAACGCGACAAGTGCCGGCACCAACAGTAACTCCATCGCCGTGAACCGCCACGCCGGGACAGCAATTCCCGTGTAGAACTCGACCACCGGGCCCGCCGCCGCCAGCACCGCATGCCCCAGCAGCAACCCTACGAGCCCGCCCACGAGCGACAGCAGAATCGACTCGGCCAGGATGATCCCCATCACCGCACTGCGGCTGGCGCCGAGCGCGCGGATCACCGCAATGTCGTGGCTGCGCTCACTCATCGAGTTGTAGATGCTCACCAGAATGCTAATCCCCGCGACCACCACGATCAGCACCGTGAGCACGAGCAGAATTAGCCGCATCGGCTCGAGGAAGCTCGACTGCAGGCGCTGCACGACGGTAATCGGCGCGACGGCCTGGGCGACGCCGTCGTCCCCCTTGTTCACCGCCATCTCGATCGCCATCGGCGCCATGGGGTTGGAATCGGGGCACCGCACGAGGATCGAAGTCACCTCGCGCTGCTCCTCAGGCAACGGCGCGCGCTTCCCGTCTTGATTTTCAGTCACCGGCGCAACCTCTGCTTGCAGCTTCGCTTCCCCCTTCAAAGGTCGCGCATGGCCCTCCAACAAAAAGAACCCCTCAATATTCACGAACATCCCCCGATCGTTCGCCGTCCCCGTCGGCGCGAGCACGCCCACCACCTTGAACTCGTCGTGCTTATTGCCAGCGCGGCTCATGCCGTGCGTAGGATTGAACGTCGACCCGACTTTCAGCCCCGTGCGATTGGCCGCCACCGATCCCAGCACGGCGGTGAAATACTCGTCCGACTTGAAGTTCTCGCCCTCGGCGAACTCGTAGTGCTTCTCGTTCCCCTGCTCGTCGGCGCCATAGGCCAGCTTCCCGAACATGTCCGGCGTGGTCGCGACGACGCGAAACCGCTGGCTCTCGCTGGTGGCGCCGCCGTCGGCGTCGGTCGTAGCAAAGCTGTCGCCCAGGCACACGGGAATCGCCAGCTCGGCGTACGGCTTGAACTCGCCCTCGGTGAACTTTTCGTAGTAGCTCCACGGAATCGGATACAGCGGCCGGCCCAGGTGAAACACCGTGGTGAGCACGATCTCGTAGGGGCTGCCCTTCGACGAACCCACGACAAAGTTGTACCCCTGCGCATCGTTGGACAACTGCCCCACGACCACCTCATGGATCACGAGCACCAACACCATGAGCGCAACGCCCAGCGCCATCGACAGCCCGGTGAGCGACGA
This sequence comes from Planctomycetota bacterium, assembly GCA_031407585.1. GTDB lineage: Bacteria > Planctomycetota > Planctomycetia > Pirellulales > Lacipirellulaceae > Lacipirellula. The sequence continues at coordinate 2,217 of JANOIK010000303.1, forward strand.
CGCGAGCGCCCGCTGCTCAATACTTCGCCAGGCGATTTTCCAGGTGCTCATGATAAATTCAGAATTGAACCACGACGACACGACGGCCGGAAAGTTGCGTGCGATCTATGTGGGTGGGTGACTGCAAAGGACTCGCGACTCATTGTTAAGTAAGCAATAAAATCTGATCAATCCAATCTTCTCTTCGTCGTGTCGTCGTGGTGAAAACTCCTATCGGATCGGCGAAGTTGTCGCGGCGCGGTTCACTTGTTCGAGATACTCCACCCGATCGAACTGATTGGCCACTTCCGAGGCGTGCGTCACCAGCAGCATCGCGATCTTCTCGCGGCGGCACGCGTCGCGAAGCAGGTCGATGATCTGCTGCTGGTGCGCGGGATCGACGTTCGCCGTCGGTTCGTCGGCCAAGAGCAGCACCGGGCTGTTTGCCAGCGCGCGAGCCACCGCGACGCGCTGCTGCTCGCCCACGGACAGCGCTCGTGGCTTGTGCGTGAGCCGGTGGTCGAGCCCAACAAGCCCCAAAAGCTGCCGCGCGCGATCCACATTCGGCCGCCCGCCGGAAAACGCCATCCCCAGCAGCACGTTCTCCAGGGCCGTGAACGCCGGCAGCAGGTTGAACGTTTGAAAGACGAACCCGATGTGCCCCGCGCGAAACCGGTCGCGGTTCGCTTCGGGGAGCTTGGTGACGTCGTGCCCGTTGATGGCGATGCTGCCGGAGTCGACGGTCGTCAGGCCCGCGATGCAGTTCAGCAGCGTCGTCTTGCCGCAGCCGCTCCGCCCGCGGAGCACGACTTGCTCGCCGCGGTCGATCGCCAGGCGTTCGATGTCGAGAATCGGCAGCGGCTGCCCGCCGGGCTCGATGTACGCCTTTCGAACATTTTCCAATGCAAGCATGGCAATCCGCCGTGGGCAGGTCTGTTGGGGCGGGCATAGTAGCCCCCCGCCCTGCCCCGGTCTACGCTGGCGCCGCCGAACGGTTCGCCCCCACTACCGATCCTTACGCCCTTGTCATGGGTAAGGTTTACAACCCACTTTGCCAAGATTTACAAGACGACACGCCACGACGCGAACCGCTCCCAACGATGTAACTTCGACGAAAATTGTGCGCAACTGCTTTCACCACAAAAGTTTGCAGTGAGCATGAGAGACGCGTCTGCTTGCCGTTTCACTTCGCCCCCCACCGTTGGCGCCCCATTCGCATTCCCATCCTCTCGCCGCTCACCAAGGCCGTCCCGGCCTACGCGGCGCCTGAAAAAAAGCTCCCAACAGTCTCCCCCCTCCGAGGGTCGACGAGGTTTCCCGCACCTCGTCGGCCCTTTTTTATGCGCCCACCTGGGGCCCGCCGCCCTTCACTCCGCGCCACCCCATCTGCTTACACCTTCGCGACCCCCCAACTCACGCTCCCCGCCGTCCCACCAACCAATACGTCCGCATCACGCCCTTCCCCTTCACCTCCACCGTCCCTCGCTCCTCCACGACAAACGTCCCCTCCACCGCCCGCGCCGTGGCTTCCGAAATGTGGATTCGCCCCGGCAGGCCGCTCGACTCCATCCGGCTGGCGGTGTTCACCGTGTCGCCCCACACGTCGTAGGCAAACTTCTTGATGCCGATGACGCCCGCCACGGCCGGCCCCGTGTGAATGCCGATGCGAATCTCGACCGGCTTGTCCGTTTCGCGGTTGCACTGTTCGATTGCCGCGAGCATGTCGATCGCCATCGCGGAGACGCGCTCGACGTGCCCCTCGCCCAGTTCGGGGAATCCGCCGGCCACCATGTAGGCGTCGCCGATCGTCTTGATCTTCTCCAGCCCGTGCCGCTCGGCCAGGTCGTCGAACGCCGAGAAGATGCGGTTGAGCCGATCGACGAGCTGCTTGGGAGTCACCTTCTCCGACAGCGCGGTAAAACCCACGATGTCGGAAAACAGCACGGTCGCGCTGTCAAAGTGATCGGCGATCACCGAGTTGTCGTCCTTGAGCCGCTCGGCGATCGACGCCGGCAGAATATTCAGCAGCAGCCGCTCCGACTTCTGCCGCTCGAGCTCGAGCTTCGCCTCGGCCTTCCGCGCCGCTTCGCTGTAGACGTACGACATGAACGCCAGGATCGTGAACGCGCTCGTGACGTTCGCCATGAGAAACGCCTCGCGCACCGCCGCCCCCGGATCGACATGCGGCATGGCCCAGTACTGCACCTCGTAGTAGAAGCCGAGGAAGGAAATCAGGCAGACCACGAACATCGTCACGGGAATCACGAGCGTCTTGAAGTTCATCATGAACGCGAAGGCGACGATCACCAGCAGGAAGTACTGAAACCCGAAGCCCCACCCGAGGTAGTAAATCGCCAGAAACTGGTGGAGGACCACTTCAGTCGACCCCAGAACGACGCCCGTGAGAATAGCGCCCCATCGCCGCAGAATGGCGATGTTGATGATCCAGATCACGACGCTGCCCACGTTGATGAGGCTCAGCGTCGTGAGCCCCAGCTCGCGAAAAATAAAAATCCACGCGGCATGCAGCCCCAGGGCCATCGAATTGGCCAACAGCATCGAGTAATACGTGCGATGATCGTACCGCTGAACGCTCGCGGGAACTGCGATGAAGGATTTCAGCGTGTTTCGTAGAAGGCGTGCCGCGGTGTGGAGTGGTGCAATCATGCTGCGATTGTAACCAACGCCCGCTCACGTCAATGAGGACGTGATGCTCACTTGCCTCGCTAACCCCGTCGCCGCCCTGATGCGGCCACGGATGCGCCCAGACCGATCAGAGCGATTGTGCCTGTGCTTGGCTCGGGAACGGCGGCGACGCTTCGGCTTCTTCCGAGATTGCGTTGCCAAACAAGGAAATCATTCCCGTCGCTGTCTCCGTCTCCATCGGCGTCAGAGTCGTCGTTCAAGCCAAAGTCGCCCCGCCACTGATCGAGATCCGCCGCATTGACGAAGTCATCGTGGTTGAAATCCCCCGGCAGCGGCGCGAGAATGTACGCCACGCCGAATTCTTCTAGGGCGATTCCGGTGCGCTGCCCGCCGCCGATGCGCACGTTGACGTCGGCGACGTCGAGATCTTCTTCTGCCGCGAGCGTCGCATAGACGGCGCCGGCCGGGAGGTCGCCAAGGGCTGCCGCGCCAGCGCCGCCAAACACGGGATTACGCGCAAATCCCCGCTGCAGGAGCGGAGTCATAACAGTGCTTCCGTTCGTCCCTACTCCAAGTTTTGGGTTGGCAAGCGGATGTTCGGTGAGGTTGATCAGCATCAGCAGGTCTTGCCCATAGTAGAAATCACGGCCAAGGGGACCCACATTGCGGCGAAGAATCGCCGCGATCGCGTCAGCCGGCGCCGCGTTGCGAATGGAAGTGAAGTAGGCGTTGGTTGAACTGACCCCCTCGTAAACGCCATAGATGTCGGCGCCGCCCAGGAGTCCGGCCACATGAAACGTTTCCGTGCGATTTCCTGATTCGATGAATGGATTGAGACCTCCTCCTCCCTGCCCGGCGTAGTCCTCCAATTTCGCGCCGATCATCGTGCCGAACTCAGGGAGTGCGCCCCCATTGTCGGCGACGACGTAGCGTCCGTTACCGTCGAAAGCAAAGAGGCCCGCAGCCGACGTATCGATCGTTCCGTAAGTCGCATCGAATTGGGCTGCCCTCAGAAGAACGGTGCCGCCAGCGCCACTGCCACCGGGGCCGCCATCGCCGCCGCGGCTACCGTTTCCGCTGTTTCCGCCTGCGCTCCCGCGCCCACCTTCGCCGCCATGGCCTCCTCCCGAGGAACGAACTTCGCCGGGCTCTCCCGCTGCACCAAAGCTTCCTAACGCTCTGTTCCCTTGGGAAACGGACCTAACGCCTGCTGCGCCTACTGCACCGCGCGCCGAGATCCTACCGGCGACGTTGAGGCGCCCTAGTGCGATGATCTCGACAGCGCTGCCACCTGCTCCGCCGCGTCCTCCGGCGCCGCCAAAGGCCCCATCACCTCCACGACCGCCGTTTCCGCCTACTCCGCCTTGACCGCCTCCGCCGCCGCCCTGAGGCGCTGAATCGGGGCCCGATCCCGACCCGCCGCCGCCTCCACCACCCCCTCCGCCTCCTCCATATCCGCCTTGGCCCCCTCCGCCTCCTCCGCCGCTGCCGCCACCCGATCCACCGGTGCCGCCGCTCAGAATTAGTCCGGTGACGGAGTTACGAGCGATAAATCCGGCGCCGCCATAGGCGCCCTGGGGACCAACGCCGCCAAACACCATCGTGTCGAATCCGGCATCGCCGCCGACGCCTTTAGAGCCTGCGCTACTCGCGTTACCGGCCGCGCCGCCCAAGCCCCCGAAGCCGCCCACGCCTGATTGGCCTGTGGTTCCGCCGCCGGCCCCTCCCGTTCCGCCGGCGCCGGGCAATCGCACACCGCTGGAGTTATTGAAGCCGGCGGTCCCAGCCATTCCTGGCGATCCGGCCCCGCCTGCGCTTCCAGCCGGTCCGACGGCGCCTTGAACGCCCGCTTGTCCAGCGGAGCCCGCTGTGAAATTTGCCGAGGGAAGGACAGTGCCGCCCTCTCCGCCCGCGCCCCCCGCGCCGCCCGCCCCTCCGTTGCCGCCAATACCTGGCGCTCCCCCAACGGCCGCTCCTGCACCGCCGTTACCGCCGCCGAGCTTTCCGAACTGGCCCGAGGCGTCAAAGTTCAGCACCGCGCCGGCAGCGATGCTGACGTCGTTGCCCGCGAACAACGACAACGGCCGCGCACCCACGGCCGTGACCGTGTCGGAACCATGAATAGTCAGATCGCCGAGAAAACGGAATTGCTGCAGTCCGCCGACGACGGATGATTGAACGGCGACGCCATGGAGCGTCGTCGACGGGATGCCGTCAATCCGAAGCACGCCGGCGTCGGTATCGAATTGGATATTCGCCCCGGACGCTTCAGCGGCTTCCAAGGCGAGGACCAACGGGGCGGCAAGTGAAAAGAAACGAAGCGCAGCGCGAATCATGGCAAACCTTCCGGCGTCCGGTGTAAGTACCAAAGTACCACCGTTCCAACCGCGGCCTTGGTGTGCCGCAGCCGGTTTGCCCCGCCAGCCCGCGTGACCCTTAGGTCAGGTTGCGTGACGACCTGAAGCCGCAGAGTCCCCAGAAGTCTAAGTCCTGCGAGCGGGACAAGCAATACAAATGCAAAATCCTCGAATTCTGGCGTCCGCGACAGTGGAGCCTTCCCGCCCAGTCAAGCGTCCGCAACGACGGGCAGGGTTAAGATTCCTTGCCCAATTGTTGTGCGACCACTTGTTTTGGGCCGCGCGCTCCACTACTGTACATATGAGTCAAAGCGCCGCGGCAAACCCGTCGTTCCTTGAGCCCCGTCCCCGTCTGACTTGGCGACTATATATGGTGAAATTCGGCGGCGCACCCGGCGATTCCTCCCTGCCCCTGGTCAGGCCAATCACCCGCAACAACGCGATCGTGAAATGCCAAAATTCACCGAATTATGACCGTACCCCACATCGCTGCGTCCGAGATTTCCCGAGAACTTCCATCACGGGGCCGTGCAAAATCAGCGAATTTTGGAACACCTAATCGAATTTCCCGAATACGCGTGCAAAATTCAAAACCCCCGGCTTGCGCCAGTGGCTATTCCCCTCCTGAACCCTGAACCCTGAACCCTGAACCCTGAACCCTGAACCCTGAACCCTGAACCCTGAACCCTGAACCCTGAACCCTGAACCCT
>JANOIK010000371.1:0-1865 GCA_031407585.1 Planctomycetota bacterium
CGGTACTTCGTCTCCCACGAGATGGACGCCTACGTGATCCACATCCTCTCGCAGGAAGAGCTGGAACCCGACGTGAAAGGCGACCTGAAACTCGTCGACTGCGAAGACGCCGACGAAGTACCGGAGCGCCGACTCGTAGCCCTGCTTGTCCATCAGGTCGCTGATCAAGATCACGATGCCTTTGCCCGGGTTGCGGAGGCAGAAGTTTTTCACGCCGGCGGCGAGCGACGCCGATTCGCCGGGTTCGATCGCCGCGACCTGCGCGATCATCCGGCGCACCGCGGCCCGGCCACGGTAGACCGCCGCCCGCCGGCTCGGCGGCTGTCCCAACGTCTCGACGCGCACGCGGTCGGCTCGGGTGAGGCCGATGAACCCCAGGGCCGCGGCGAGCTGCTTGGCGTACTCGAGCTTCGAGGGCGAGCCGAAGTCCATCGACATGCTGGCGTCGATGAGGGCGTAAAAGTGCAGGTCCTCCTCTTCGAGAAAGAGCTTGATGATTAGTTTTTCCAGGCGGGCGTAGAGGTTCCAGTCGAGCTGCCGGAGGTCGTCGCCGGCGACGTAGTTGCGGTAGTCGGCGAACTCGACGCTCTGACCCTTACGCTTGCTGCGGCGTTCGCCCTTCATCTTGCCGCGGAAGATCTTGCGCGTGACGAGCTCGAGCCGCTCGAGACGGGCGAGGAGCTCCGGCGGCAAGATGTCGGTGGCGGAGGTGGGCATGGGTCGTTATTGGAGCAGGTGCCGGCGGGAAGTTACAGAATAGGACGGTGGAATTGTAATCTGTTCGGGAAATGGGGGGTTCTCAGGTCGAATTATGTAGCGCAATCGAGGTAATCGCATGAGTCGTGTCAAAATTGCCGAGTTTTGTCACATCGAGGTTGGAGTCGACGCGGCGTTTGTCGGGGTTTGTGCATGGTGAGCGTGTCAAAATGTGTTGAATTTTGGAATTTGGGGCGATGGGACGGGCGTCCCGATTCGAGACGACGGTCAAAGTGCGTTTGTGTATGGAAGTACACGTGTGATTGTATGCGAATTGGTGGCCCATTTCTACGACACCGAGAAATAATCACGGAAAAAGTCAACTCCGGCGTGAAGCGCCGGGGCTAAGACGTTGTGGTCTTCTCTTGCGCGCCCGCCCGCTGAAGCGGGCTCGCCGATGACCCGCTTCGCCGGGGAAGGGTCGCGGCGACCCTGGGAGATCATTGTGCGGGGAGGCGATCGTTGGGGTCCATCCAGTGGACTTGCGAATTGGGGACCTCGGCGATGTGAAAGTCGGCGCCGTCGATTGTCACGGTTAAGACTTGCACGCCCTCGCTGCGGAGTTGTGCGGCCTCGCGCTCGTCGACCGCGAGAAAATCGCTCGCTGGACTTGTTTGGGTCGCGGAGAAAGGGCTACGAAAAAATCCCGGCGCGCCAGGGAGCGATTCCGCAAGACGCCGGTTGGCGGCTCCGTTCCAAGCTTCGTCCGGCGCGTAGGCTTGATAAAGGTCATTCAGTTCCATGACAGGCAGAAGTTCGACGCGCCAACTTCGCGCGTGGCTCGTCGGGTCGTCTTGGTCGCCGAAAGATGGGAAGTGGCCGTGGACGGTGTGGTAGTTTTGCAACGCAAGCCGTAGTTGGCCGAAACGGCCGCCCAACTGTGAGCGTTTCGCAATTTGCTGCTGATCGCGAACCCATCGGAAGGCGAAGGCGCTCAGCGCGGCGAGAATCGCAATGATGGCAACCGTGGACAGGCGCGTGAGGCCGGGAACTCGGCGCCGTTGGATGTCAGCGGGGGCGGTGGGCATGGGGAGGGGAGTTTTTGCCGCGAATCACGCGAATGGACGCGAATCAAGAAGAGACGAGGGAGATGCGTTGGGCGTTACGGT
>JANOIK010000372.1:0-5256 GCA_031407585.1 Planctomycetota bacterium
CACCGCGGGTTGTATTTCTCGATTCGCTTTAACAGCCGGCGAGCATAAGGGACATCAAACCCCATGTAGCACTCGACCATCACGTCGACGTCGTCGCCCACGGCCTCGCGCGTGGCGCGAACCATCTCGACGTTCTTCTCCAGCCCTGCGAGGCCTTCGGTGAGCGGATAGCCGCATCGCATCTTCATACCGCGGAAGCCGGCGGCCTTGCACGCGGCGGCCTCCTGCTGCAGGCGGTCGAGGTTGCGCGTGTAAAGGCGGCTGTAGTACGCGGGGATCGACGGCTTCGTGCGCCCGCCCAGCAGCACGAACACCGGCTGCCCGCACGCCTGGCCTTTGAGATCCCACAGCGCGATGTCGATGGCGCTGATCGCAGCGAGGGCCGCGCCCTTGCGCCCGAAGGCGATCGTGCTGCGGTACATCTTCTCGAACAGGTATTCGTTGTTGAGCGCGTTCTCGCCGACCAAGAGCGGCGTGAGCTTCGCGTCGACAATCTGCCGCGTTACGTCGGGGCACAGGCCCGCGTTGCCGTAACCGACGCGGCCATCGGCAGTCTCGACCTCGACGACGAGCCAACTAAAAAACCGAAACGGCGCCTGGGCGTCGCTCTGGAAGGCGAGTGCGCTGAGCGGCGTGGCGAAGACCGTGTCGTCGGTCTTCACGGGGCCTTTCCAGCGGTAGAGTTTGGTGCGAACGGATTTGATTTGCATGGGGAGGGGCTTAAAAGTGCCCGATATCGATGAAAAGCCGATGGAAAGGGACAATTCGCGAGATTGTAGCACTCGACGGCCATGTTGCGGATAGGCCCAATGCTTTGCGTAGACGGGAATGTTGAGTACGCTAAACTTCTCGCGCGGCAGGATGGGGCCCGCCCCTCAATCGACCGGACCCTCGTGGGGCGTCTCGCCGTCTGCGACTCATTTCTCCTCATGCTGTTCAACGTCGTCGGGGAGTGCAGCATTGGCATCAGGGCGGCAACGAATCTCGAGACGCGTCGCTGGAGACGCCCGGCGCGGTCGACGGCTGCGCGTCGAGACGCTCGAAGATCGGCGGATGTTGGCCCTCGATCCGCAGTTGTTGGCGGACATCAACCCGACGCCAGCATCAAGCCTCATTCCACTACCGTCGCCGACCTCGGCACCAGCGTGGTTCAGTAACAACGTGACCGCCGCGAATGGGTTCGTTTACTTCACGGCAACGGATTTCGAACACGGAACCGAGTTGTGGAAGAGCGACGGAAGCGAGGCGGGCACGACGCTGGTCAAGGACATTTACGCTGGCGACTGGAGCTCCAAGCCGAGTCATTTGGAAGTGATCGGCAATACGTTGTACTTCCAGGCGACGACGGCGCGGGGCTCTGAGCTGTGGAAGAGCGATGGCACGGAGGCGGGGACGGTTCCCGTGCGGCGGATCGACGAAGGGGGACCGATCGAGCCCTTTGAATTGACGAACGTGAACGGGACGTTGCTCTTTGTCGGGTATACCAGCGGTTCGGGCCGCGAACTGTGGAAGAGCGACGGCACGGCGGCGGGCACCGTGGTGGTCAAGGACATTACAACGTTCCCCGGCTTGGATACGTTCGCTTCCCAGAGCGTTCAACTCTCTTCGCCGGTCTATCGACCAAACTTCACAGTTATTGGATCGACGCTGTACTTCATCGCGACGACTCAATCATCGTATTCGTCAGGTCGCGAGCTCTGGAAAAGCGATGGGACCCCCGGCGGTACGGCGGTCGTCAAAGAGATCCGGACGGGATTCCTGGGTGCGTTCGACTCCAGCGCGTTTGACGCCGCGCTGACGAACGTCAACGGCACGCTCTACTTTGTCGCGGACGATGGCGTCAACGGCGCTGAGCTGTGGAAGAGCAACGGAACCAACGCGGGGACGACGCTGGTCAAAAACATCGGGGTCGGCGCCATCTCCGGGTTCGCATCACCGGGAGGCCGAATCGTCGGCGTCGGCGACACGGCGTATTTCACGACGAACGGGTTCAATAGCCAATTGTGGAAATCCGACGGTACGAGCGCAGGGACGGTCGTTGTGGTCGGCAACGTCACGCAGTTTCGGGAGATGGTCGCCATCGGCAGTCGTCTGTACTTTGCCGCCATGCTTCCTGGCGGAGATGAGCTGTGGAGCGCCACCGCGAACGGAGCGGCAATCGTCAAGGATATCTCGATGAGCTCATCGACTCCGCGGTGGCTAACGAATGTCAACGGAACGTTGTACTTCACGGCCTTCGAGTCGACCGGCGGCATCGAACTTTGGAAGAGTGACGGCTCGCTCGAGGGAACAGTCCAGGTGAGCGATATCCGCCCTGGTCCGGTCTCGTCGGTTCCAGGCAGCCTGGCCGCGCTCGGGAGTTCGGTGTTCTTTGCGGCGAACGACGGCGTCCATGGCGTTGAGCTTTGGACGAGCGACGGCAGCGCCGCGGGGACAGCGCTCGTGAAGGACATTCGGCCGGGAACCGTATCGTCCGAAGTGTACGGGTCGATCGAGTTGAACGGCCTTGTTTTGTTCGCAGCTTACAACAGCGAGGTGGGACGGGAACTTTGGCGAACCGACGGCACGCCGGCGGGTACATTCCTGCTTGCCGACATGTGGCCGGGGAGCGTCGGCTCGTCGCCGCTGAATTTCTCGCGGGTTGGAAATCTCGTTTACTTCCAGGCGATCAACGACAATCGCCCCGAGCTGTGGCGCACCGACGGCACTGCTGCGGGAACCGTTCGCGTGACGGAAATCGACAGCGGCTATTCCGTGGATACTGAGATCGCCGACCTTGGCGGCGTCGTGTTTCTCCGCGGCGAGGTCGGCGGCAGCGGCGGTGAGCTCATGCGCAGCGACGGCACGGCGGCGGGAACCGTCGTGGTGAAGGATATTCGGCCCGGGCCCGACGGCTCGGAGCCCGATGGCTTCGCTAGCGTGGGCGGGACGATGCTCTTCTTCGCCAATGATGGCGTCCACGGGCACGAACTATGGAGAAGCGACGGCACGGAGGCCGGCACCTCGCTGGTGAAGGACATCCGGACGGGCGCTCAAAACTCGGCGGCCAGTCGACCGACTGTGGTCGGAAGTCTTTTGTACTTCGTCGCGAGCGACCTGGAGTTCGGCGTCCAGCTGTGGCGCAGCGACGGCACGACCGAAGGAACATGGAGAGTGACGAATGAGGCAAACGATACGTTCAGTTTTGGTCCTGACTATCTGATCAACATCGATGGCACGCTGTATTACTCGAATCGCACGAACCTTTGGAAGTTGGCCCCGGGCGACGTCACCCCAACCTTGGTTAAGTCGATTTTCGCCGGGCCCTCGAACTTGAAGAACGTTGGTGGGACGCTGTTTTTCTCGGCGGGCGATCACACCTTCGGCAGGGAGCTTTGGAAGAGCGACGGCACGGAAGCGGGAACAGTGATGGTGAAAGACATCGTCCCAGGGCCAGGAAGCCCCAACTTTTCGACCTCGACGGCGGCGATCGACGGCAAGTTCTACTTTTCCATCGACGACGGCGTTCACGGCTGGGAACTGTGGTCGAGCGACGGGACCGAGGCGGGAACTCGACTCGAGTTCGATCTTGCCGAGGGTCAGGCGTCCTCAAGGCCGGAGATCCTGGGCGTCTTGGGAAGTCGCCTCATTCTGAATGGCGCCACGCGCGAGTACAGCGACGAGGTTTGGTCGGCAACGATCACGCCCTCGCGTGCGGGCGACTACGACCTGAGCGGCGCCGTGAATGGTGACGACTTCCTCGCGTGGCAGCGCAACTTGGGGTCGACGGCGAGTCCCGCGGGCAGCGGAGCGGACGGCGACGGCAGCGGAACGATTGACGCGGGAGACATGAGCGTATGGCGCGACAACTATGGTACGCCAGCGACGGCCGCTGCCAGGGCCGCGTCGGCAGTCGTTGCGGCGGTGGAAGACGCCGACGAAAGGTCGCCAGCGCCTCGCGCGATTGACGCCGTATTTTCCGCCGGGGACTTTTCGAGTCTCTTCCAAAGGCCCTCGACGGAGCATGCTCCCAGCGTGCGACGATTTCGTCCGCTCCGGCGCTATTAGGTCTTAGGCCAGCGAACCGGACGGATCACGGCCGCAGCGGCCCTTTGACTTCGACTTGCGATACGCCTTGCGCGCCGCCTTCGCGTAAGCGCGATCGAGCCTCGCCACGCGGCAGCGGCGCACGTCGAGCGTGCGCTCACCGTCGCGCGGATACTTTGCCAGCACGAAGGGCAGGCAGACCGCGCGGACCTTCAGCGGCACGGCGTCTTCCCGCGGCACATAGCGGATGCGTACGACCTCCTCGCGGTTGACGAGCGCCGAGTCGTCGCACCAGTACCACGAAGGGAACTCCATGATCTCGTACAACACCGCCACATGGTCGCCGGGACGAATTTCCTCCGGTGCCAGCGCGCGGGCCAGCGACGCCTGCGAACGCGGCTGGGTACGGGGCTTCGATTTGGTTCGAGTGCGGGCCATAGCCCTGTAGGACAGGCCCCGCCGCCGGAGGTTCGCGAACTAGCCGCCCGTCCATGCGGCGGGTATTCTGGATGGTTCCGTTCTGCCGTGGGCGTAATGCGCCGTGGGCGAGACGCCACGGCTCGCTGAGCCTGCCGCAAAGGAATACCTAGCTTTGACCCGTCGCGTCGTCATCACCGGCCTTGGCCTCGTTTCGCCGCTGGGAAATTCCCCCGCGGCGCTGTGGGACGCGCTCGTCGCGGGCCGTAGTGGCGTCGCGCCGTTGGTCAATATGCCGCCGCTCGACGGCCGCGTGACGTTCGGCGGCGAGTGCCGCGACTTCACCGGCGACATCGATGACTTCGGCGATCTCGAAAAGGACACGAAGAAGTCGATTCGCAAGGCGCTGAAGATGATGTGTCGCGAGTCGATGATGGCGGTCGCCGCGGCGCAGCACGCGATCGCCGACGGCGGGTATGCGACGACTCCCATGGACCCCGACAGCTCGGGCGTGGTGTTCGGCAGCGACTATATGCTGAGCCCGCCGGAAGATTTCCAATCGGCGATGGCGACCTGCGGCACGACCGCCGGGAAGTTCGAGTACGACAAATGGGGCGGCGCGGGCCTGCGGGACATGAACCCGCTGTGGATGCTCAGCTACTTGCCCAACATGCCGGCGAGCCACATCGCGATCTTCAACGACCTGCGCGGGCCGAACAACTCGCTCACCATGCGCGAGGCGGCAGGCCTCATGGCGATTCGCGAGGCGGTGCAGACCATCGAGCGCGGCCACGCCGAGCGAATCATCGCCGG
>JANOIK010001181.1:0-2244 GCA_031407585.1 Planctomycetota bacterium
GTTCCCGGTCGATCCGCCCGCGTTCGATCCCGTAGCCGAGGGCCGCATGCCCGGCATGGCGGTGTGGACGCGTCGCTTGCAGGACCTTCATCGGCAGCGCGGCCGCGTGTGGAAGGGCGTCGAAGGCGGCCAGGTGGACCCGGCCACGGGCCGCGTGCCCGTGACGATCGCCAATCCGCAACCGCACGGCCTCGAGAAGGACGCGATCGTTTATGCGTTCGAAGACGGCGAGCCGAACGCCGCGGCGCCGCTGGAAGGCGCCCAGTACCTTGGCGAGTTCCGCGTGGTCGAAGTGCGAGCCGACGGCGCCACGCTCGAATCCATCTATGCCCTCGACCCGCGCACGGGCGTTCGCCTGCGAGACAGTCAGAAGCCCTGGCGAATCTATGAAACGATCCCTGCCGATCGGCACAGTTTGTTCGCTGGGAAGAGCGAGGAGCAACTCAAGCAGTTGCTGCCAGAATCGAGCGTCACGCAGTACATCCGCCAAGGGCAGGAAGTGGACAAGCCCGCGGCGGGCGATGCGTTCGATCCCGAAATCGCGATGTTCGACGAGGCAGGGCATCGGCTCGGCCCCGACGACGCGGCCAAGGCAGTGAAATGGCAGTACGAACGGCCGCTGCGGGACTACGCCTACCTGTTCTCGTCGGCCAATCGGGAGCTCGTCGAACTGCTGGCGGAGCAGTTCGGCCTGACCGAGGACATCAAACGGCTGGGCGTCGCCCTGGAAACGGCGAAGAAGTTCGTCGCCCTGCGCGCCGAGGAGAAGGCCGGGCTCACCGAAGACTTGTCGCACATGCAGCACGATCGGCAGACGATCGAGACGCACCTGACGGCGCTGCAGGCGAAGCTGGCAAGTGCACTGGGCGAGATCACGACGACTCAGGCCGAGAACCAAAAGTACGCGGCGGAGCTTCGCGAGCGCCAGACTCGGCAACTGCTGGAGCTGGAGCAGACAGCGCCGGCGCCGGCGGGTGAAGAGTTTTTGAGCGCGCCGTAACGACAGGTCAGTTTGGCCCGGTCATTCAACCGGATTTGATTGACCGCTCTCCCCTCCGAGCCGCAACGCGGCGACAGTTCATAGCCAGGGGCGTGAGCCCCTGGCTTCCGGCAGCGAGACGCCGTAAGCCCCAACGGGGCGATAGTGTTTCGCAAGCACACTGTCGCCCCGTTGGGGCTTGCTATTCTCGCTTGGATCCGTACCAAGGGCGTGAGCCCCTGGCTATGAACTGCCGGCCCGTTGGGCCTGATTGCAGACAAGTGAGTTATCAGTATCCGCTGGTAAACGGTCGAATCGTGCAGGCTCCATTCGGCTATCGCCGTGCGGGTGGGGCGGCTATCTTTGGCCTCGCCGTGCTTTGCGACGTACAATCCGTCGTGTGGTGCGCACTCGCACCCAAGAGCCGCTTCGCTTCTCCCCGATCGAGCACGCACGCTTCCACTATGGGATTGTCCGACCGCGACTATGCTCGGGGCCCCGAGCCTGGGTTCCATCTGACGGCGCCTACCTCGGCGACGATGCAGTTGGTCCTGGCGACGGGCGCGGTCTATCTCGCGCAGCTCGCGTACAAGCCGCTGACCGGGATGCTGTCGTTGCAGGATGATTGGTATGCGCGGCCGTGGGAGGCGTATCAGCTTTTGTCGTACGGATTCCTGCACGACACGAAAAACATTGGCCACATCCTGCTGAACATGCTGCTGGTCTGGGCGTTCGGGCGGGAGCTGGAACAGCGTTACGGTCGGACCGAGTTCCTGGCGTTTTATCTCACGGCCATCGTCGCGGCGGGCGTGGGTTGGACGCTTTGCGAATTGGGGTCGCCGGTTCCGGCGACGATCATCGGCGCGTCGGGCGGCGCCACGGCGATCATCGTGCTCTTTGCCCTGCTGTACCCGCATCGGCAAGTGTTGTTCATGTTCGTGATTCCCATGCCCATGTGGGTCATGGCGGTGATCGGCGTGCTCATGGACCTCACCGGCGCCATGGGGCGCGAGAACGCGGGCAACGTCGCGTTCACCGCCCATCTCTCGGGCGCCCTGTTTGGATATGCTTATTACCGATTCGACTGGCGGCTGTCGTCTTGGGTGTCGGGATTCACCAAGGGCGCCTCGCTGCGGGTGCGGCAGTCGAGACAGGGACTGCGAGTGCATACGCCGGACGAGCCCGAGGCCGAGCCGGAGGACGGACTTAATTCCAAGGCCGACGCGATTCTGAAGAAGATTCAGGAGCATGGCATGGACAGCCTG
>JANOIK010000406.1:0-3002 GCA_031407585.1 Planctomycetota bacterium
CATGAATTCTTTTGAGGCCACCGCTCACTACTTCAACCGCGCCGCCGACCAGCTCAATCTGAGCGACGGCATGCGGCGGTTGCTCTCCGTGCCGAAACGTGAGATTCAGGTCGAGGTGACGATCGAGCTCGACAACGGCGAGATCGCCACGTACATCGGCTACCGCGTGCAGCACGACAACTCGCGCGGACCCATGAAGGGCGGCCTGCGGTTCCACCACCAGGTCGACCTCGACGAAATCCGCAGCCTCGCGGCGCTCATGACGCTGAAGACCGCCGTGGTCGACATCCCCTACGGCGGCGCGAAGGGCGGCATCGCCGTCGATCGCCGCAGCCTCAGCCGCCGCGAGCTCGAGCGCCTCACCCGCAAGTTCATCGACGGCATCCACGACGTCATCGGCCCCGACGTCGACATCCCGGCGCCCGACGTCGGCACCGACGCCGACGTGATGGCGTGGATCATGAACCAGTACAGCAAGTACCACGGCTTCAACCCGGGCGTCGTCACCGGCAAGCCCGCAGAGCTCTACGGCATCCCCGGCCGCGAAGAGGCGACCGGCCGCGGCGTCGGCATCGTCACGATGAAGCTGCTCTCGCGGCTCAACCGCAAGCCGAAGGATTGCCGCGTGGCGATTCAGGGCTTCGGCAACGTGGGTTCGCACGCCGCCAAGTTCCTCAGCGAAACCGAAGCGAAGATCGTCGCGATCAGCGACATGAGCGGCGCGTACTACCGCCCCGAGGGGCTCGACGTCATGGCGGCGATCCGTCACGCGAACCAGAACGACCGCTCGCTCGAAGGATTCACGCATGCCGAGAAGATCTCCAACGAGGACCTGCTGGGGCTCGACGTGGAGATTCTCATCCCCGCGGCGCTCGGCGGCGTGATCACCAAGGAGAATGTCGACAAGGTGAAGGCGAAGATCATCATCGAGGCCGCCAACGAGCCAGTGCGGCCCGAGGCCGACGACGCGCTCGCTGCCCGCGGCGCCATCGTGCTGCCGGACATCCTGGCGAACGCGGGCGGCGTAACGGTGAGCTACTTCGAGTGGGTGCAGAACCGCCAGTACTACCACTGGAACCTGGACCGCGTGCGCGGCGAGCTGGAGCACGCGATGACGCGGGCGTTCGACGCGGTGTGGGACCTGTCGAAGGAACGCAACGTGAGCCTACGCACGGCGGCGTATATGCTGGGTACGCAACGCGTGGCGAAGGCGACGATGCTCGCGGGGTTGGTGTGAATCCTACAAAGACTGCTCCGTTCCCCTCCCCTCGACGGGGAGGGGTTAGGGGAGGGGTGAGAAGCGGGTACACGCGCCGCGAGAGTAAATGTGACGCGTGTACGCGCTTCAACCCCCTCCCCAGCCCTCCCCTCAAGGGGGAGGGAGCCGGAAGATTTAGGATTGAGTCGCCGCGATGCGCAGGGTCCGCCCGAAGCGGAGCGCGGCAGCGCAAATTAACTCAGCCGCGAAGCGGCGGCATAACTTAGCCGTGGGCGCGAGCCCACGGTGCTCGTCAAGAGTCAGATCCGAAGCCGCGCAGCGGCGATACTCTTTGGGCGTACGTTGGGGAATATCGCCGCTGCGCGGCTTGAGATATCTCTCTCACCGCATACCGTGGGTTTGCGCCCACGGCTAATCTATGTCGCCACTTCGTGGCTATTTTCAACTCCACGGTGAAAACCACGATGCAAAGCAAAACGCGCTTAACGCGGGAATGCCGGTCGCCGCGACGAACGCGATTCCCACGAAGCTGATTGCGAAGGGGCGCCAGCGAAACAACGGAATGCGAATCGACTCCAACACAACGCCCTGCTTCCATCGCAACAGCGCCAACTTCGCCACGGCCAGGCACCAGGCGACGTTGAGCAGCGTCCACGGATCTTGAACATAGTACCGCAACGTAAACAGGAATTCGGTCCACTTCGACTGCGGAAAAGCATTGGCCGACCCAGAAACGAAACCAAAATTGACGATCGCCATTTCGATGGGGACGGCGATTGCGCCGAGCACGGCCATGCCAACGATAAGATTGCCTTCGTGCAGAGGCGTCCGACACGTGACGGTCGGCTCCTCTGCATCTGTGGCCTTCGGAGTCATGGCATAAGCGGCAAGGATTGCCGCCGCGACGGCGATCACCGCGGCCACGATCCAGTCCGCGCGCGTCGCCTGCAATCCCCCTTCAGCCAACTCGGGCGAAACATGGGGAAGCTCTCGAACGTAGTACCAGAGATCGAATGCCACCACGCCTCCCTGGCAAAGGATCAATGCCGCCGACAAAGCGACAAGACGGGACGTCGTTCGGGTTCTGCCAATGGCGAGGAGCAGAAAGACGCTGAGCAGCACCGCGGCGGTTGCTCCGCACGATAACCAGAAGAATTGATAGCCCTCCATGGCATGGTCGGGGTAGACGCCAGGGCGCTGAAATCTGAGCGGATGACCTCGTTCAGTGAGTTCGACGGCGGTGTGAACCAGTTTGTGAAGCTCGCCCCGCAGATGTAACGACGATAAGACGAGAAACAAGCCGACGACCATCACGAGCCGGGTCCGGCGGCGGCCCCCTCCGATGATCCGCTTCGCCTCGCTCAGTCGGGCCACACTGGCGCAAAGAACGAGCAGGGTGACGAAGACGAACAGCAAATCGAGAGGATTGAGTCCCCAAAACACAGCATCGTCGAAGTCTCGCAGCCAGCGGTTGATCCGCAACGCGAAAACCTTCTCGATCACTCCGGCGGCAAGCGCTATTGCCGCAACAACTCGCCAGACTACCGCAACCGAAACGGCGGACGACCGCGGCAGGTCCGCGGAGCGACGTATTGCAATGATTTCTTGGGAAAGACCCACAACCATCGCCGCCGCGACGGCCACTTGCATTGTTCCGTAAACCCAAGGCCCCGCCGTCAAGCCGACCGCGAGACAAGCGATCGCGGCAAATAACTCCCGCAGACTCACTCGAAATCGGTGCGATTGTGGGGATTCGTTCATCGCCAAACTCAGTCGCTCGTGT